>JAKEFK010000198.1 GCA_022616075.1 bacterium | reverse complement strand
GGCGCTCGCTCCAGCGCCTGCTCAAAACTGATCTGCGCTTCCGGGGCTTTCTTCATCTCCAGCAACATTTCTCCCAGTAGCTCGTGCGACGGTTTGACGATTTCCGGAGGACCAAACTCGAAGGTCAATGCAGATTCCACTGAAGCGGCTTTCTTCATTTTCTCGATCGCTTCTTCTCTTTTGCCTTCCGCAAAAAGGATACCGGCATCCAGTTCCTCCGTCATGATTTCCAGTGTTTTCGGATCAAGTGGGTAATTTCGCGGCGCCGCCATTCCGTGATGAGACTCCCCGGCGTCTTCGGATGACTTCTTGATCAAACCTTGCAATTCCACCAAATTCTTACGCGCTTCGGAAATGTCCTTTCGCTTCAGAGCGGCATAACCACTTGCGAAGAAATGTACCGCAGCGACTGCGGGACGAACCTTTGATGCGTCTGCCGTGATTGCAATCGCGTCACCGTCCCATTGTCCGGTTTCAATGATTTGAGCCGCTCTCATTCTGATCAAATGCCAGAGTATTCGAGAAGTAGGAGACTTTTTTGCGTCTTCTTCCATGATCGCCAGAGTCTTTCTCGCATCGTTGTAGCGGCCCTGTTGCAGATAACCGTATTGAAGCCAGTAGAGATAGTGATATCCACGTTCTTCTAGACCCAGCTTTTTTGTGTTGACCCGTTCATCCGCTACTTTCCACGAAACATCATTCGAACTAACAACGTCATCCCACAATCCGAGCGCCAGGAAAATATGCGAAGGCATGTGCTGAGCATGTGCGGCTGCGCCTGCAACCTTCGCATACTTTCGCGCAGGCCGCAAACCTAGAGTTGCATGCACCGGATCGTCATAGCAATGAATCATGTAATGCAAAATTCCGGGATGATTGGGAGCTTTCTGGTATGCTTCTTCCAGAATTCCCGCCGCCTTCATGTAAATGCGGAAATCGCGCCCTTGATGCGCAGTCCCCAGCACCGATAGCGCATGAAATACGGAAGCTTCCAGATCATTTGAATAGGCGTTGGCAAGTTCTGCCATCGCCTTCTCATACTTAAGATCACGCTCCTCTTTGGTCCCCTCACCGTAAAGCACTTCTACTGTTGCAAGCCATGCTTTTTCACGCGCCGTAGTAGCTTTCTTCTGCCTTTCTTCAAGAGAAGGGTCCAGCTTATTGAGAATCGCGCGGGCATCTTGCAGATTCTGCTCCATCCAGATTGGATGAGTGTGTGTCATGGCAGCGCCCCAGTAAGCCATGACGAAATCCGGATCCAGCTTGATCGCTTCCTCAAACGCTTCCCGTGCATCGGGATATTCAAAACTGTGCAGCAACAACACTCCGCGTAAAAAATGCGGCTGCGCTGCTTCTTTGCCGGTCGCAGGAAAGTCAATCGTTCCTAGATTCTGCTGAGCGCACGTTACAGATACGAAAAGAAAGAACAGGATCAAAAATGCAATCTGCTTCATGCAGACTATTCTAACCGCCAAGGCGCCAAGACGCCAAGATTTGAAGAAGAATTATTTCTTGGCGACTTGGCGGTTTCCTTAACCACTGCAGCCGTAGATTGCGCAGCCACCATGATCAGACCAGCAAAGCGCATGGTGAGATGTGCTGCATCGGCCGCAACGAAAAGTCTCCGAGCCTTCCAGCTGCCCTTTACAATACGGGCAGGCCCGCTGTGTAGAAACATTTTGCACCGCATAATTCTTTTGAAACAGTGTTTCCCAATCGAATCTGCCAGTTACTTGCATCACAACAAAAAGCGTAAGGATGCAGAGGATCGTCACCGCCAGTCCTGTATATTGCTCGAAGAAAAATGTGTACGAAAAGAGAACCAGATACACGAACTGCGCGGTTGCAATTTCGGTAAACGCAAAACGTTTTCCCACAACAAGCCGCATATAAGAGACCACAAGAGCAATGGAAACTGCGGAACAAAGGAGAAATGAGAGATGAATGGACACGTGGTCCACAAGATAAGCAAGAAGAAGATGGAAGCTAAAAAAGGAAGTGCTGATGAAGAAATAATTCATCGGGTGAAGTTTTGTTTTGCGGATGCCTGTGAAAATAAACAGCAGAAAAAAGAAAAGGAACAGCGAAACAGGAGCAGAACGGGTTACCTGCGCCACCCAGGGTCCCGGATTCAGCCGGTGAGGCATCGCCATCCCGATCTTGACTCCGGAAAGCAGGTTCGAATAGTTCCATTTCAATTCCCATCCGCCATGGATCCGCTGTTTTCCGGAAGGAGAAATACCGTTTTCCGGAAAATCGATCTCATCGAAGTTTGTTTTCATATTCAACGAGAAGTTCTTGATCTGCGTAACGTCGGCGCCAAAGTCGTACCACCATTCATCCAGGCCGTGGGAAGTGTAAGTGATATCGATGGGTTGGGTTTCTTGGGGATTCAAGCTCAATGGCAGAGTCAGTGTGGCCGTGTTGACCTGGATGTTCTGCAATTCTTTGCCATTCACCTTTACGCGGAAGTTGTCGTAAACGGCGCCTGGACTGGGAAAAACAAAATCCGCAAATATTTCACGCTGGTCCGTAAACGGATTTTGCACGGAGTAGCTCCCCGAAAAATTTACGCTATAAGTGGAATACCAGAGCAGTCCTCTTCTCCGATGATCCAGATTCAACCTGACCTGGATATCGCTTTTGGATAATGGGAAGGGATGTTTGAAGGTTTCTATTTTCGCTTCAGTGATTGTTTCGCCGCCCCGGATAGTCTGCACTTTCGTTTCATTTCGTGTAACGAAATAAGCCATGGGTGCAAGTTGTTTGTGAGGGGTGCCCCAGAGTTTTCCAACATCGCTCTTCAATTTCGCGTCTTGCTGATGCGTTCTTAGCTCCATATGAGTGCCAAGAGCCAGCCAGGCTGCCGCCGTACAGATATAAATAAACGTGATCGCCAGAATCCGCTTGATCATCGGCTCACCTCCTTTCTGTTTGTAAGCAAACGCCTGGCCAAGCGGTTCCCGAGAAGTGCGTAATCCGTTTTCGTTGTCACACGGACACAGCGTGTGTAATCGGAACCTCGCCCGGCATGCTATCATTCACAAAATGAAGGGATGGAAACTAAACGCAGCGGTGCTTTTCTTATGTCTTCTCTTTCAACCGGCTCTTGAGGCGGCGGAGAAGTTCACGGGCTGGGTCAGTGAAGAGAACTGCAAGGAACAACACACAAAGCAGGGCGGAAAAGATTGCGTCAAGAAATGTTTGCGCGGCGGAGCGCATGTCGGGCATCCGGAATGGACTCCTCAAAAGATGATGTTCATCGAAGAAGGATCGAAAGCCGCATGGATGGTTGCAAATCCAGAAACGCTGAAGGGATACGAAGGGGAACGCGTTTCGGTGAATGCAGAAAGCCATGCTGAGGAGAAAACACTGCGGATTGAGAAAGTATTTCCTTACCGCGAACCAGTTCACTCTACATTATTCGAACTTAGAAATGGATTCTGGATCAATCTACATCATTTCCTGCGTGGAACAGCCCGACGGGAACTCCATCCGGAGTCAAAGCCGAAAGTGGAATTTGTCGTAACTCTAAGTGATGAGGAAAAAGAATCGTGGAAGGAAGGTGTTGAATACTACAAAACACATTTTGCGGAAAAGGATCTCATTTTCAACAGCGAAATCTGGGCGGTCAAGAACTGGTTCGCCGATGCAGGCAACGAAACGGTCTTGCGAGACGGCCCCGACCCCAAACTCAAAGAAATCCTGATGAAAGCCGCGCCAGTGTACCGGAAACATTGGTGGCCCGAGCATCAACGCGCGAACCAGGAGTGGATTCTCGTGGCGCAACGTTTACTCGATCAATTCGGGAACCGCATCGCAAAAAGATTGGAGACAGCCTACGGCAAAAAATGGCAGCGTTTGCCCGCTGATGTGACGGTGGAAGCCGGATGGTCCGGAGCTTACACAACTGGAAATCCGGTGCACATTACAATCGCGAGCACAGAAACAAAGATTCAAGATTACGCGGCGCTGGAGACACTCTTTCATGAGGCTTCTCATAGATGGGGCCGGTGGATCCAGGAAGAAACCGAGAAGATTGCCGCTAAAAAGGAACAATCGCTGCCGAAAGATTTCTGGCACGCCCTCATTTTTCATACCGCTGGCGAAATTACCAGCAACGAACTTGAGCAAGTGGGGATTCGCGACTATATTCCATACGCGGAACTCAACAAGCTTTATGACAGAGGATGGACATCCGCCCGCTGCGCGCTCGAAAAAAGCTGGAAGATGCACGTATTAAACGGAAACCAGGATACTCAAAAAGCGCTTGACGAAGCGATCGCTGACCTTAAAGCATGTGAGAATTAAATTCGCAGGCGAGACGCCCGCGCTACATTGTTTAGGAGGCACTTAAAAAATGACGGAGCCGATGCCAAATGTTTCTCCGGAGTTATTTTTTGAAACAACCAATTCCTTTCAAAAGAGCGCTGCCATGAAGGCCGCGATAGAGCTGGATCTGTTTACTCAAATAGAGGAAGGGGTTTCCGCGAAACAGCTCGCTGGACGGTGCAAAGCATCCGAACGCGGCGTTCGCATTCTGTGCGATTATCTGGTGATCCAGGGTCTGTTAGAAAAACAGGGTGATGTTTACAGGTGTACACCGGATAGCAAATTTTTTTTGAGCCGCAAATCCCCTGCATATCTGGGATCGGCTGTCGAATTCTTGCTCGCGCCCGTGATGGTTTCCGCATATGACAATCTCGCGGAAACGGTGCGAACAGGAAGGACCACCCTTCCGGGTGACGGTTCAGTAGCGCCGGAACATCCGATGTGGGTAACTTTCGCTAAAGCGATGGCTCCCTTCGTAGCATTCCCCGCAGAACAGATCGCCCTTATGGCAGGAGTTCCTCAAGATGCAAAAATACGCGTTCTGGATATAGCGGCCGGCCATGGTATGTTTGGAATCACTTTTGCGCGTAAGTATCCGGCAGCCGAAATATATGCGCTGGACTGGCAAAGCGTTTTGAATCTCGCAAAATCCAATGCTGAAAGCGCAGGAGTACAGGACCGATACCACACGATACCCGGTGATGCTTTTGAAGTAAAATTCGGAACTGATTACGATGTGGTTCTGATTACCAACTTCCTCCACCATTTCGATCCGGCAACCTGCACTCGATTTTTAAAGAAGGTGCATACCGCACTCAAACCGGAAGGAAAAGCAATCACTCTGGAATTCGTGCCGAATGAAGATCGTGTAACGCCAAAAATAGCCGCATCGTTTTCACTTATCATGCTTGCATCCACGGGTTCAGGAGATGCGTACACGTTCCGTGAGCTGGAAGAAATGCACCTGGATGCCGGTTTCTCGCGCTGCAGCCTTCACTCGTTGCAGCCAAGCCCTCAATCGCTTGTGCTCGCAGAAAAGTAAGTAAGGCCCTATGAACATTCTTCATGCTATTGGAAACACATCGATAGTTCAACTTCGCAAAGTGGCTCCTCCCAATTGTGCAAACATCTTCGTGAAGCTCGAGTGGGAGAACCCCACAGGAAGTGTCAAAGACCGGATGGCGCAGTCCGTGATTTCGCGGGCGGAGGAGGAGGGTCGACTGAGCCCCGGAGACACCGTTATCGAGTACACCGGTGGGAGCACGGGGACATCGCTTGCATTAGTCTGCGCCGCAAAAGGATATCGTATCAAGATCGTCAGTTCCGATGCATTTAGTAAGGAAAAGCTGGATCACATGGTGGCGCTTGGTGCGGCACTGACGCTCGTCCCAAGCGAGGGAGGCCTCACCACCAAGAAACTGATCCTGGACATGATCGAGGCGGCCCGTAAGTTGAGCCAGGAGCCTCACACCTACTGGACCGACCAGCTCAACAACCATGACAGCATCGCGGGCTACTACTCCCTGGGCGAAGAGATCTGGAATCAAACGAAGGGCCAGATCGACGCCTTCGTTCACTGTGTGGGTACAGCGGCTTCTTACCGTGGGGTCGCCACTGTGCTCAAGCGATACAAACCCGATATCAAGATCATTGTTGTCGAACCAGCAGAATCCTCTGTGTTGCTGGGAGGTCAGGCTGGCCCGCACAAAATCGAGGGAGTTGGGGTTGGCTTCATTCCTCCACTCTGGGAGCCGACTCTCGTGGACGAAATCCTGCCAGTGAGAACAAACGACGCGAAGGAAATGGCAAGGCGCATCGCGCGGGAGGAAGCGTTATTCGCCGGAACCTCCTCCGGTGCAAACGTAGTCGCCGCACTGCAAGTTGCTGAGCGGCTCGGGCCAGATGCAAACGTGGTCACTCTTATGGCCGACTCCGGCCTGAAGTACTTGAGCACCGATGTGTACAGGAAGTAAAGACATGGCTAACACGCGGGGTTGAGCACGAGTTGAACAAGAGAACTTTAGATGCGGTTACGCTGTCGCGACATGTGTTCGTCAGCTATACCAAAACGCCGAAGCAGGCCTGAACAAAATGCTTTGTCGCTACCGCTCCCTACTCAGTTAACGGAAACAGTGTGGCGAGGACGCGATCGGTGCGATTGCGCCAATTCGGCCAACCGGCACCTTCATGGACCTGACCACCTGCAGGCTTATACCCTTTGTCGCGAACGAATCTGTAGAATTTCTCGTTCTCCGTAGCGTTGTTCCAGCCTTCGAGATCCGACCGGTAATCGTAAATTCCCCAATCGATGTAAATCCGAACAGGATGTTTGTCCGGTCCTACTATGATTTCCCGAACAGGATTCGCCACGTGTTCCTGCAAAAAGGCCGATTGAGTTGCAACTCCACCAAATAGTTCCGGATAGCCGAAAGCCAGGTACAGCGCATAGTTTCCTTCATATCCAGCCCCCATCGCTGCGCGATGAGCGGCTCTGGTGTTTGTCTTATAGTGTCCGTCCACAAATGGAACAATTTCTTTCGCTATCATCTCAGCAAGAGCCTTCATTTCCTCAGCCGGATTTTCGATTGGTTCCGGTCCGGTCTTCAGCTCCTTCAAATAAACCACGATCACCGGCTTAACCGAATTTCCAATCAAATTATCGAGACTATTTGTGAACGTTCCTTGCGTTTGAACTTCCGGTCCACCAAAAAGATAAAGCGTGGGTAATGGTTCCTTTTCCGAACCATAGGTAACCGGAACATAAACTTCAATTTTTGCCGAACCTCCTTTGCGCAATTTGCTTTCGATTGCATGCGTCTCGATTTTTCCTTTCCGGTCTGCCGCCGCTTCTTTTAAGTGCGCGGGTTCTTTCCATCCGGGCATCGCCATCCAGGACAATGGTTTGCCCCGGCGATCCACAGTGGTGCGATTGTTGTGTGGATCAGCGATGATTTCATCGTAGTTCTTCAAAAACCGGTAATTGATTCGCGCATCCGGTTCAAGAGTCGTGGCATAGTAGAAAAGATCCGTTCCGGAAATGCGTTGCATCGGCTCCTCGCGGCCGAAACTCACATGATCCCCTGTGACGGCGATGTCTTCTGCCGGACCGCGATACAAAAAATAGACACGATCGGGCCATTCCACCAGCGGAAATCGCTGAATCGAACTCCAGAATCGATCGATAACTTCTTTCTTATTGTTGCTCTTTTTCACTTCAGCAAGAAATTCTGCAAAGCGTGTGTTGCCGAACGATATGTCTTGATTGATTTCTGAACCGGATGCAGTAACACTCCCCCAATTCAGGCGAGCGATCTCTCCCATGCTTCGCGTAAACACTGCTCCGGCGGCAAAGCTCGGAGGTGTCCATGCGATTTTTTTGAAAAGCTCCAATTTCGATGTTTCTTTCCAGCCTTCCGGAGTGGCGGGCCCTGCATGCACTTTGCCGTCTTTGGTTTGTATGATAAGTTGATCATCCACAAGGAGCGCGAATCCATCACCTGCCGTTCTGGATCGCCATTTGATTTGACCGTTCGCGGCATCGACGCAAGTCAGCACACGGCCGGAAAAACCGTACAAAAAACCTTTATGATGAATCGGAACGTTGTAACTGTTCTTGAACACTCCCGCGCTCCAAAGTTTTTCAACAGAAAGTTTTCCATCAGCTGTTGAAACGATGCGCACCAGGTCGGTGGAATCGGATTTGTTGCGCAGCAGCAAACGATCGTTTTCCACGAGCGCCGGAACCATAACTTCCGCCTGGCCGGCGCCGCCATGTTCGTAATCCAAAAGCACTTTTCCTGAGACAGGATCAATCGCGTAGAGTCTGGCATTGCCTACTGCGATTACGACCGCCTTGTTTGCAATTCTCATCAACACCGGAGATTGATACGCAATGACATCTTCACCGGTCGTCCACAGCGCTTTACCCGATTTCGCATCAAATCCTGCAACGGCGCGACCTTTATCGCCGCCAACCTGCACAACGAGAACATCTCCGGCAACAAGAGGAGATGTCGTAAATCCATAGATCGGTTCTTTAGCATTGAAATTCTTCGCCGTATTCACAGACCAGTGTGACTTACCGGATTCAAGGTTCAGCGCGAACAATTCCCCTTTTGCGCTCAGTCCATACACCCTATCGCCCGCGATTGCGGGAGTTGCAAGTGGACCATCCTGCGAACCATCATGCCCTTTGTAAGTGGGTCCGATTTCGTACCGCCACAATTCTTTTCCGCTGGCCGTATCCAGTGCAGCCGCAAAATCCTTCACGCCATCCGAAAACAAGGTGACTGCGTGGTTGCCGGACACGGCGATACCCGAATAACCGGAGCCCAAATTTCGCTGCCACGCGACAACCAAACCGCCTCCGGTAGTGCCGAATTGTCCGTCGCGGGTTGTGCCGTCATAGTTCGGTCCAAGAAAACCAGGCCAATCCGCTGCTTGGAGAAAAGGCACAATTAGAAAAATGAAAACGGAAAAGAGTCTGCGGCTTCTTTGCATGAAACGTCCTCCCAAATAACGGAATATGGAGCCCAGGCTTCCAGCCTGCGCTCTATATTTTGAACTGTCCGTCGCTGCGCCGTCAATACGCATGTGACCAATGGGATGAAAGTGACGTGTGGATGGCCTGAATTCCTGCCCGAAACGGCTATGATAGAAGAAGCGGAGGTCGAGCATGAGAATATTGCTGTTCATCACGATAGCAATTCCGCTCTTTGCGCTGGTGTCGCAGGCAGAGCAAACGGAGCAAGAGAAAAAAATGATGGAAGTGTGGGCTAAACTATCGCAGCCGGGGGAGCACCACAAACACATTGCTCAATTTGAAGGGAATTGGAATATTTCCGTGAAATTCCGGCTGGACCCGGCTGCGCCAATGCGGGAAAGCACCGGATCCTGCGAAAAGAAAATGGTTCTGGGAGGCCGCTATCTTTCTGAACATTGCACCGGACGTTCGAAGGATGACCCCAGAATATTTGAAGGAATGGGATTTCTGGGTCACGACAATTATAAAAAGAATTACGTTTCCGTGTGGATCGATAATGAAAGCACAATGGTAACGCCACTCTACGGACCCTGTGATGGAACAGGAAAGACAATAACAGTAACCGGAAGTTATGACGATCCGGTAAGCGGAAAAACACGACAATCCAAATGGATCTGGACCGTAATCGACAAGAACAAACACACACTCGAACTGCACGACATCGATCCGGAAGGAAAAGATAACCGGAACGTGGAAATCACATACACGCGTAAGTGAGTGCCAAAGTAATCATCACTTCTTCTTTGTAAGGATCGAAAAGCGCTGGAAAAAATACTGGTTCAGACCGTCCTTCTCCATCGGTTTCATCTCACCCCGTTGAATTTGTTCCAGCGCTGTTTGCAGCATCGTCAGTGAAGAGACAGAGGAAATCGGTTCATTGTGTCCGGTTAAAAGAACGTCAACACTATTTCGCAGTCCTGCGAGCCGGTTGATCGTTTTTACGAATGCGTCAAAGTCTGCTTCAGGCGAATACAGATAGAGGGGGCCGGCATAAAATGTGTCTCCGGTAAAGAGCAAACGGTTTTCACGATCCAAAAGACAAAGAGAATCCGGTGTGTGACCAGGTGTATGCAGCACTTCTAATTTGCGCTCTCCCAGATCGATGATCTCCCCATCTTTCACGTATCGGGAAGTCCGGAAAGGACGGATCGCGTACGTTGCTGGCATGAAATCAGAAGGAAGATCGCCACAAATACGATCCGGGCTAACCCAATTTTTCATATCAGGATCAGAATAACCTTTGGTATTCTGTTGAGTGAATTCGGTCTGTAGAGCCCACACTTCCTTGAATTCGAAATTGCCTCCAATGTGATCCGCATGAGTGTGAGAATTCAGCACGATCACCGGCCTCTCGGTCAGGTACTCGACCACAGGAAGGATTCTGGAGATCCCCATGCCTGAATCCCATAAAAGAGCGTACTTTGAACCAACCACCAGATACGAGATGACTTCTTCGAATTGTCTTGGCTCGCTAATAGCATATACGCCAGGTCTGACGAGATAAACCTCAAACCACTGCGAACGAACTTGAATCCGCTGGAGCTTTGTATATCCAGGACGGGGCAGATGCCGGCACCAATCTGCCTCCTCGGCTATCAGTGAAGTAGCAAACAGAAGCAGAAGAAGGACCGTCAGCAAAGTAGAGCGGGCGTCCCGCTTGCGGAACGGCGCAGACGAGACGTCCGCGCTACATGGATCAAGTTTGCATCGGTTTTTGTATTGGTCTATCATTTCCATTTGTTGGGGCGATTAACTCAGCGGGAGAGTGCTACCTTCACACGGTAGAAGTCACTGGTTCAAATCCAGTATCGCCCATTTGCGTCTTTCGCGTCGCGAGTCGCCGCGTCTATCGCGTCGGCTCGTGGGCGTGTAATGCTCTTTTCACTATTAATAATGTCCAGTCATCCTCCTGATCGGTTCCCAGCCAATTTTCACGTATGTTTGAAATGATCGCTTCGGGGAGAATTCGCGCCGGGATGTCATCATTCTCCCGCACAAATTCCACGAGCCTTTCTACACCGTACTCAATATCTTCCTTATTCCGGGCTTCCGTAACGCCATCCGTATAGAAAACTAGCGTTCCCCCTTTTTCGATCCTTGCGCTACCCTGACTATATACCTGGTCTTCAAAAACTCCGAGCAGCATGCCTCCCGTCTCGAGATAGAAAGGCTCAGCGCCGGAATTCAACAGGCAGGGAGCATTGTGCCCCGCATTGCAATACGACATCTCGCCTTCTTTCGGGTTGAGCACAACGGTCACCATACTGATGAATTTCTCTTGCGTGCTGTGTCTGTAAATGAACTCATTGACCGCAGTAACAATATCACGCGCCTCTTTGTATTGCTCCGCAAAAATTTTCATGATCGCTTGAATCTGTGACATCAGCAAAGAAGAGGGCAAACCTTTCCCCATGACATCCGCAATCATGAACACAACTTCCCCATTTCTGCGTTCATGCCAGAAGTAAGCATCTCCTCCCACTTTGCGTGAGGGTATCGTGAGCGCGCCCGATTCATAGCCGGAAATATCAGGAGTCTGCACCGGAAAAAACTTTCTCTGGATCTCGGCCGCAACATTCAACTCTTGTTCAAGTTGCTGCTGAATCAGGGCCTGTTGCCAGAGCTGATCGTTTTCCCATTTCATTGCCATCAGGTTTGTGAGAATCGTAAACATTTCCAGATCGGAATAAGAAAAACTGCGCTCGGGACGAATCAAATCGCAGTACAAAAAACCATGAATCGCTTTGTTCGTCCATAAAGGCGCGCACATCACTGACTGAACATTTTGCCGTTGAAGGCTTTCAGACGCTGCGAACCTGCGATCCTCCACACGATGCGAAATCAGCAAGGCTTCCTGCTCTTTCTCCAATTCCCGTACCAGACTGCGGCTGATTTCAAAACTGTCGTTGGAGAGTTCCGGATTCTTGCCGAATCTCTGTGTCGCAATCTGCCATTCTCCCGAATTTCCCTTCAGCATCAAACAACTGCGGTCCGGGTTCCATACATCGTGAATCAATTCCAGAGCAACCGCACCAAAGTCGGAGGAAGGTGAATGCTGAAGCAGCCGGGAGCTGAAATGGTACAGAAGCTCCAGATACTTCTGCTTTTTTTCCGGTTCGAAACGCTTGGAATCAACCAGACTGGAAACAGGAAAGCGTTGAATTTTTTCCGAAACTTTTTCTGTTTCACGCATCGGTTTCGGTTCCTCCAAACAAAAGCGGGCATGAACGTCTCCGAAGCCGATGATGTCCCCATCCCGCAAATCCGTTTCCCCTACGATGCGGGAGCCATTGATGAAAACGCCGTTCAAGGATCCACGGTCATTGATCGAAAAGCGGTCTCCCCGTTTTGTAATCTGCGCATGAAATCGGGAGAGCGAATCGGAGATCAAAATCAGGTCATTTTCCCGTGCACGACCGACGAAAAAAACACCCTTGTTCAGGATCACTTTTCTGGTCTGTTTTTTGTCGGGTAGCAGCAAATAAGCCATGATCTTATAATACATTGTATGCGAATTAGACCCTGGTTACCGTTGTGCTTATTCCTGTTCACCGCAGAATTCATCGTGGCTGAAGAAACCGAAAAAGGAACGTACGATGAGGTGGCGCGCATTGTTGAAAAAGAGATACTTGATGAGAAAAAAGTGGAAATTGAAAACTTAAAAGTTCTTCACAACAAAGGGACCATCTATCTCGAAGGCGTTGCAAAACTCTACGGGTCCCGGTACACGGCAGAGAAAGAAGCCCTGGAAGTAAAGGGCGTCAAAAGCGTTGAAAATGAAATTGCCGTGACACCTGGAAATGTATCGGATGTTGACATTGAAGCGCAGGCAGCCAGTAAAATCCGGTCGCATCTGCGAGGCTCACCTTTCGATCTCGTCTCTTTGAAAGTGAGCAATGGCTTTGTTGTCCTGACCGGTAACGTGCGCGATCAAACTCTCATAAGAGATTCAATGAATTCGGTCATCTGGATACGCGGAGTTCGTGGAGTTGACAACAAGATCGAATACGCTTCCATTGCCGCTGGAGATGAGCGTTTACGGCAGATCATCTTTCGCCGGTTGAGGAACGAGTTTCCTCAGTACTTCCTCGGCAAGGACCCGTCCATTCTCATTCTGGTCAATAGCGGCAGAGTACGCCTCGTCGGTTACGTTGACTCGAATGCTTCACGGGAAAAGATCGGAAGCATCATCCGCTCCTTCAATGGTGTCCTCTCCGTAGACAACGGACTTCAAACAAATTAGCACATCTGTCCTTCAGAGAAGACAAGTTTCTTCAGGACCTAGAGGACAGCTCTGTCTGGCACGACAGTTGCACAACGGGATTACTGATGGAGGGTCTAATGAAGAAGCTTATTCCCTGTTTGGTTTTTGCGGCCGGTCTGATCCTGTTTTCCGGCAATTCGGCACAAGCAGGCCATTCTCACTACAACGGCTGCGGTCATTCCGGGTATGGCTACCATTCCTATGGTGGTGGCTATAACCATTACGGGTACAACCGATATCGCCGTTCGTATTCCCGTCCCTACTACGGCTATCGCTCCTATTCACGTCCCTATTACGGATACTCCTACTCCCGTCCTTATTATCGTGACTACTGGCACAATCATTATTACCGTGGATCTAATTACAGATGCCATTATTATGGCGGCCGACACAACTACAATTACAGACCGTACTACCGGCCAAGATCGAGCGTTCATATTGGCATCGGCATCTTCCGTTAATACAAGATCAGGGAGCCCGGAACATTTTGTTTCGGGCTTTTCCTGTTAAAGAAAGAACCGCCAAGGCGCCAAGAACGCCAAGATCGGATAAAGATTATTTTTTTTCTTGGCGGCTTTGCGCCTTCGCGGTTAGAAGTAACGAACCGGCGGCGCAAACAGCTAGGAGATGAGAAGGAGAGGTTAGATGAAAGGCTCGAAATGGATTGTGTTGTTGTTCCTTGTGGTGGCGGCCTTCAATGTTTCAGCCGCACCCGGTTCAACTGAAAAAAGTGTAATTCGCTCAGATGATGAGATCGTAACGGACATTGCTGCGCGCTTTCGTGGGCTATCGGCGCGTTACTCTGTCTTTAACAGCGTCTTCGTTTCCAGCAAAGATGGAAATGTTGTACTCACAGGTAAAGTTCGGGACGCCTATCTGAAGGAACGCGCGATGAAAGCTGCGACCGGAGTAGAAGGTGTACGGACTGTATCGAATCAGATTGAAATATTGCCGGCGAGCAATTTCGATGACCGTCTGCGCGCTGCGATTTATAGACGTCTGAGAAATGATGGAGTTTTGTTTTCCTATTTTGTCGGAAAAGATCCGCGTATCCAGATCATTGTGGATCAATCACGTGTAACACTTGTGGGTGTTGTGCATAGCGAAGTCGCTCGTGTCCGCGCTGCCAGTACTGTGCGAGGACTTTTTGGCGTCCTCAGCGTAGACAATCAGATTAGAGTCGTTCGCGGTTAATCAAAAACCGCCAAGGCGCCAAGACGCCAAAATCGATAAAAAGATTTTTTTTCTTGGCGGCTTGGCGTCTTGGCGGTTTATTCTAAAAATTCGTGGTGAGGCTGAAGCGGAAAGAAACTGGCTCGACCGGATGCGTATGCACATCATCGATGCCGCTTAACGGCTCTCCCGGCAACCGGGAAGTATAAAAGTAATCGATATCGCTCGCCTTGGAATCAAACACATTGAATACATCCAGAAAAGCATTCCAGTTTTTGTGAATTTTGTACCCTACCGCAAGATTCGCCAGCGTAGAAGAATCGGAACGAACGCTGTTGTCTTCCAACAACGGACGCGGACCAAAATATCGGAATTGAAATCCCAGAATCATGCGACCAAAGAAAGAATCAGACAGCTGCGCTGATCGTTTCGAAGTAAGAACGCCCACCGTGTGATTGAATGGTTTCCAATTAATCGGCAGTCCCTCCATCCAGATACCTGCCGTAATGACGCCCTCCACCGCTCCTGGAATTCGATT
Organism: bacterium; assembly: GCA_022616075.1. Classification (NCBI taxonomy): domain Bacteria; species bacterium. Next base: position 11,291 of record JAKEFK010000198.1, on the reverse strand, counting down.
ACCGGCTGGATCCTGATCGCGAAAACGAGCGCGTGAATAGGCCCAGTTCATTTCAATTGTCAGCCAGTCATAGGGTTTATAGTGATTGTTCCATTCAAATCCGGTGCGTCTGCTTGGCCTGCTTGGTTCAGTGATGCCGGCATCACCAACGAACAACAATTCCGAATCAAAATCGAGCAGCCACAGAGAAAAAGTGCTTTGCAAGTCCCGTACAAAGGAAGTGCGCATGCCCCATTCAGCGCCCTTCGATCGCACAAGCGGTGGCACAGAATCAGCCGGCAATCCGGTCAACGGATCCACACGGATGGTGGTTCCGCGGGCATCGTTGCTGTGAAAACCGGAACCGAAATTGACATAGAATTCCGATTTTTTCCAGGGCCCCAGAATGAATCCAAATTTGGGATTGACAATCGTGTCACTTACTTTTCCGGAATTTGCTTCGATGCTGCTGTCCACATCAAAGCGATAGTAGTCTGCGCGCAGTCCGAAAAGAGTGCGAAATTGCGGATGCCATTGCATCGTATTTTGCCAGTAAGCGGACCAGCTTTGTTGATTTACGGCGTCCTCACGAATCGCGAAAAGGCGATCTCTTCTTTTCGTGTGATACAGTCCAACATTGCCCACGTCATCGTTGCGGAATTGAATGCCGGCTTGATTCTCGGTATCAAAACGGCCCCAATTGCTGAGCCATCGATGTGATATTTCACCGCCTGTTGTAGTCCGGCTGTCCGCCTGCTCAAATTGATCGCCGTTCACCGGATCGTCCAGAAAGTAGGTAAAATTGGAAAAAAGATTCAGATCATAACGAATTAAGTACGCAGAAGTTTGCGTAAGGGCGTCCTTCCAGGAATGTTTCCAATCTATCGTGAGACTGTAACGGCTCGAATCCCCGCCATCGGAAGTATCTACTGTGCCGAATCGATCGATTTGACTTGAGCGGACGGCTCGCGCGGGAATCTGATCAGTGGAGTCCCAACGTCCGTCATAACCCATTCCAAGGAAGCTCAGACTGTCCCTCTCTCGATCGATGCTGTATCGAAGAAGTCCATTGATTTTTCGATAACCATCCGGATTTACCCAGGGACCATTGTTGTGATAAAGCTCCAGTGCCATCAACAAATTTCCATTGATCACCCGGGGGGATGAGAGAAGGAGAGCTCTACCGTATTCGAAGCTTCCTGCTTCGAGTCCGGCAACGGTCTTATCCAGACTCCTGGCGTAGTCAATTCGCACAGCGCCGGCTGAAGAAAAATCTCCACGCTCCGCGTAGTATGGTCCCTTTTGATATTGAACGTCGTTGACCAGCTCAGGAATGAGAAAACTCAAATCGGAATAGCCCTGCCCATGGCCATGTGTTGGAAAATTCACAGGCATCCCATCCACATTAATGGAAAGGTCCGTTCCATGGTCCAGATTGAAACCACGCAAATAGTACTGATTCGCCTTCCCTTGCCCGCTGTGTTGACTGATGATCACTCCCGGCACGGTCTCCAGAAGTTCGCCTGGTCTGGAAACCGGCCTCAATGCGAGCTGTTCGTATCGGACCGCGCCTTGAGACGCTGCATCTGCAATTCCCAGCAGATTGTCACTCTCTTCTACCAGATCCCGAAGAGGTTTTCGCGCAGATACAATCATCTCGGCTCTTATAGAAATCCGAAGAGAGCGATCCACAATCGCTTCGCGGTTCGCAAACACGATTACCTGATCTTTGGTTTCAGGATTAAAACCGGACAAATGAAAACTCAATTGATAGCTTCCAGGCGGCAAGAAAACGCGGTAACAGCCGGATTGATCCGTGAAGACCGTGATTTTCTTCGCGAGCGCCTCTCCCCCGACGTCGATCTTTACACCCGGCAAATTTCCCCCTGATTCATCCATTACACAGCCGATAATCTTTCCGGGATCCTCGGCGTACAGCATGGAAAAATTTAGGAAAAGACAGAACAACCACCCGATTTTTTTCATTTCAATCCGTATGATGCGTTTGTAGAGTACATAGTATAATACGCAGCCATTTATGAGTCAGATGAACGGAGCGCACTACGGAGCGCAGGCTTCTACCCTGCTTTTTCTTCTCTTCCTTACTATCTTCCTCACCTCCTCTCTCTTCGCTCATGACATGTACCTTGCTCCCCGTTTTGATAAGAAAATTCCGAATCAAGTAAGTCTGGCGATGTTTGTAGAAAAAGAAGAAGTTGTCTGGTTTGAGAGCATGACCGACAATCTGCGTATGGATGGACCGACAGGGGAAGCAAATCTAAATGTTCCTGAAACAGGAGACCCGATTGTAGAATTCCCCGGGAAAGGAACCTACACAATTGGTTGGCAACAAGAACCAACTTTTATTCAGATCGAACCGGAAATCTTCAAAAAGTATATTACCGTTGAAGGTTTTCCCGATGTGGCGGTAATGAGAAAAAAATCGGGCACAGAAAATAAACCCGGACGTGAGATTTACACCCGATATGTAAAAACATTTATTCAGGTTGGTTCTACACCTACGGACGATTTCGAACGACCTCTTGGTTACAAAATAGAGATTCTCCCCCAGCAAAATCCTTGTGGATTGAGCGTGGATTCCGATCTCGATGTGATCGTGTTGTTTGATGGAAAGCCTCTGGTCAATCAAAGAGTCAAGGCGACCTATGATTCTTACAGCACTCTTCCGGAAGAATATGCTCAGGAAACCCGCACAGATGAAAATGGCATGGCTAAATTCCGCATTACACATAAGGGTCGCTGGCTGATCCGGGCCACCAAGATGCTCCCGCTCGAGAAGAATCCAGAGGCTGAGTGGCAAAGCTTTTGGGCAAATTTTACCTTTGAAGTAAATTAATAGGAACCGCCAAGACGCCAAGGCGCCAAGGTAGGTCAATTCTTTTTGTTTTTGTTTGCTTATGTCAAATATCCTGGATGGACTGGCTATCGTTTTTTATAGCCTTTCAACGATTTACTTTGGGATTCGTTTTTTCTTAAAAAAAACGAATACTCAGAAGCTCGCTTTGCTGTTTTTGCAGCTGGCGTTTCTCACCCATGTCATTGATTTAATCGTAATCAGTCTGGAAAGGCACCGCTTCCCTGCCTCCAATTTTGTGGAGGCATTCTGGGCGCTCACCTGCCTGACGGTCTTGTTGTTTTTGCTGACCTTTAGAGACAAAAACAAAGAAGCGGCCGCGGTTGTTCTTCTTCCCATCACGATTCTTTCCATCATTTTGAAGCTGCTATATCCCGGTCGCGAAGAAACGCTGCAACCTGTTTTGGGTGCAGGTTGGATTTATATCCACATCCCCTTGATGATTCTCAGTGTTGCAGCTTTAACGATTTCCTTCCTGACGGCCATCATGTATCTGGTTCAGGAAAGGCAATTGAAGCTAAAACGATCTTCCTTTTTACTGGAAAGGTTGCCGTCTCTGGAAGCGTCCGATGAAATCAGTTACAAGAGTTTGTGGTTCGGATTTTTCCTGTTAACTCTTGGAATGATCACCGGGATGATCTGGTCCAAGTATTTGCGTGGAATTTATTGGAGCTGGGATTCCAAAGAGATCTGGGCGCTGATCACGTGGACGCTCTACGCGATTTTGCTTCACGGCCGGATGCTTTCCGCCTGGCGTGGTAGAAAAGCGGCTTATCTCGCAATCGTTGGTTTTGTCTTAATCGTCTTCACCTTTGCCGGAGTCTCTCTGGTATCCAACGTGTATCACTCCTTCTGATCATGCTGATTCAACTGCTCGGACTCAACCACAAGACAGCGCCGGTGGAAGTGCGCGAACGTCTGCACATCGAAGAAGAGTTGCTCCCGTTAGCGCTGCAAAAGATCAAAGAAGTGGTTCCGGAAGTCATGATTTTTTCCACGTGCAACCGCTTTGAAATACTTACGCGCGTGGATCAATTGGATCAATGCAAAGAGGTTTTGACGGATCTGATCAGTGATTTACGCCACATGCCTCAAGCTGAATTCGCGCCACTCCTTTACAGCCATGTCGGTCCTGAAGCCATCAGACACGTTTTCCGTGTCACCAGCAGTCTGGATTCGATGGTGGTTGGAGAACCTCAGATCCTGGGCCAGATGAAGCAATTTTTTGCGATCGCTCAACGCGAAAAAGCGATCGCGTCTACACTGCATTCGATCATGGAACGAGCTTTCATGGTCGCCAAGAAGGTTCGGAATGAAACTCTGATTGCCAGCAGCGCGGTTTCCGTGAGCTCGGTTGCGATTGAACTTACAGCAAAAATCTTCGACAGACTGGAAGGGAAAACCGCTTTTGTGATTGGAGCCGGGAAAATGAGTGTTCTGGCAATCCAGCATTTGCAATCGCGAGGCGTGAAAGTCATTCTGGTTACCAACCGCACGTTTCAAAAAGCAGCTGAGCTTGCTGAACAGGTGAAAGGAAGAGCGGTGCCCTTTGAGAATCTTACGGATTGTCTTGCCGAATCCGATATTGTCATCAGCTCCACAGGATCACCAACCTTTATTGTTAAAAAAGATCATGTCCAGCGCGCTATGTCCGTGCGCCGGAACCGTCCCATGTTTTTCATCGACATCGCGGTGCCACGCGATATCGATCCGCAAATCAATGAACTCGGGAATGTTTTCCTGTATGACATTGATGACCTTCATTCCGTTGCCGATAAGAATAAGCAGCAACGTCAGAAAGAAGCTGAAAAAGCAGAAGAAATCGTCCTGCATGAATCAGAGCTTTTCTGGAACAAATTGAAAGCTCTGGATATCGCGCCGACCATTCGCGACATCCAGCAGCATATTGAAGAATTAAGAAGGCGCGAAATTGATTTGACACTCAAGAAGATGGGACCTCTTTCGCCTGAGCAAAAAGAGGCTCTCGATCAGCTCACTTCCAGCCTTGCCAACAAGATCCTACAAAATTCGTATTCCGAATTGAGGCAGCTCGCAAACCAGCCGGATGGCCTGGAGAAAATCGAGCTGATTCGCAAACTATTTCGCCTTTAACGGACCGCAGACAATACGGAGCGCAGGCATTTTGCCTGCATTACAGGCCGCGGACTTCCAGTCCGCATGATCCAGTTCCGTTATACTGAAAGTGTGGAATTGATTCTAGCGACTCGCGGCAGTCAGCTTGCGCGGTTGCAAGCGGGCCTTGTTCAAAGTCTACTTTCAGAAAAATTTCCAGAACACGAATGGAAACTCGAAACATTTGTGACGACCGGGGATCGCATTCAGGACGTCAGCTTATCAGCCTTTGGCGGAAAGGGCGTTTTCCTTAAGGAAATTGAAGAAGCGTTGCTTTCAAATAAAGCCCACATCGCGGTCCATAGTTTGAAAGATGTGCCGGGAGTTGAAACACCGGGTCTAATTTTGGCCGCCTTCCTGCCTCGCGAAGATCCACGGGACGTCTGGGCAAGCCATCAGGAAGATCTCATGCATCTTCCTGCAGGCAAGAAGGTGGGCACCAGCAGTTTGCGGCGAACGGTCTTGCTCAAATTTTACCGTCCCGATCTGAATGTCGAATTGCTCAGAGGAAATCTCGATACCCGGTTGAGAAAATTAAAAGAAGGACAATATGACGCCATCGTGATTGCAGCCGCGGGCTTACATCGTCTTGGCCTGTTTGATGATTCCTTCATGCACTATTTGTCCGAAGAAGCTTTCGTTCCTGCTATCGGACAGGGGGTTTTGACAATACAAACCAGTCGTGACAATCAAGAACTCCTTAAAATGATCCGGCAGATGAACGATTCAGTCACCGAAACGGCTGCCCGGATCGAGCGAGACTTGCTTCTGAGATATGAGGGAGGGTGCCATTTACCCATTGGCGCGCTGGCAACGCCGGACCGGGACAAGTGGAAATTGCGCGCCTTCATCGGTGGAGTGAAATCAAATCGAATTGTGCAGGATGTGCTGGAATCGGACAATCCTGACACGTGCGCCGCTCGCATGTTCGAACGGCTTCAAGAAGAAGGCGCATCTGATCTGCTATCGGAGTTAACAGGACCATGAAGGAAGAGATGTTGAACTGGATGAACCGGAATTATCCGAATGGCTTCTATTGCGTCGATCTAACAAAAAACAAAACCCTTAACGGCATTTCATTCTCAGCGCTCAACACACTGAACACCGCTTTGCTGTTTCACCTGCGGAGATCACAGCTTCAGGATCTGATTGGTCGCCTTATCGAACACGGGATGTCTCCTCATGCGCCCTGTCATCTACCCGCGGAAGATGTTTCCGGCACGCTGGGAGACGTTGCCCTGCGAGCGCGCAGCCTCAACCTGGACAGTTTGTTCCTCGTCATCCCGGAATAATCATGCCGGAAGGAAAGCTAACCGGACGCCGAATACTCGTCACAAGATCGCGCGACCAGGCCGCGGAGCTCACCAGGTTGCTCCAGACAGAAGACGCTATAATCTACGAAATTCCTTCTATAGAAATCATTCTACAGAACGACGGCATTTCGAAGCTCCAACACGAGTTGGACAGGATCGAAAACTATTCCTGGCTTTTGCTCACCAGCGTCAATAGCGTGCTGATTCTGAATCAAACACTGCGAGATTCAGGCCGTGACTGGAAGTGGTTTGACACGACAAGAATCGGATGCATTGGCCAGGCAACCGCAGCCAAAGTAAACGAACTCGGAGGTCGTGTGTCACTGGTACCTTCCCGATACCAGGCTGAAAATCTTGCGGAAGAACTCGTTAAAGATTCTCTGGCCGGGAAAAAAATCCTGTTGCCAAGAGCTGCAAGATCGCGTCCCATCTTGCCTGAACAATTGCGGCAGTCAGGAGCAATAGTGGAAGAAATCCACATTTACAAAGCTGAAATAGCTGCGCAAAACAAACAAACGCTCGTAGAGCTACTGAACAGCAATCAGCTTGACCTGCTTACATTCACTTCTTCGTCCACTGTTCGTAATTTCGCTGAACTGGCGGGCGAATTCCCCTGGCAAAAAATTCCTGTTGCCTGCATCGGCCCGATTACAGCTGAAACTCTACGCGAATATGGGGTGGAACCAGCCATAGAGGCAGAAGAATTTACAATGCAAGGGTTGGTGGAAGCGATAATCAGGTGGTAGTGGCAGAGCATTTGCCATTGTATTTGAACAGATCTGTTTGCGCAGAATGTTTTCGATAGCGCAGGCGGACTCTCGCGAGAGTAAATGCTCTGCTGGCCCCGGATGGAAGCAGAGCATTTTCGCACCTGTGATAACTTCGAAGAAAAAATGAGTTAGGTACGCAGCATGCTCATACACGCAGTCTGGAAAATGCTCTGCCACTACTTCAATTGTTCAATTGCTTCTCTGACATCTGTTGTCGGAAGATTGCAGACATAGTTCTGGCAGATGTAAGCTGCAGCTTTGCCATCGATGCTTTTTTGCGGCACAGTATAAGGGGCAAAACGCGAGATTTCGGGAATGCCTTCTTGCTCCGGGCGAAAAACAAGAACCTTGCGAGGCGCAAACACTTTCTGCAAAGCTACTAGCATTTCCGCAGTATCCCCTGTTTCCGGACGTCCCGCTACCACCACTTCGTAAGCAGGCCCGATCCGAAAATCGAGACCGATCAGGAACTGGGTATACGCGGAAGGAAGATGGCCGATCTGACCGGCGAAGGCACGTTCCAGCTGTTCCGCTTTTCGCTCGAGTTCCGGATTCGCCGTGATGCGCCCCAAACGAAGCAAATTGAAATAAGCAACCGAGTTTCCGGACGGCACAGCACCATCGTAAACTTCCTTTGTGCGGACCAGCATCTGCTCCCCGGTGTCGCTTGTGAAGAAGAAACCACCGGCTGGTTCATCCCAGAAATGACGAAGCATGTGGTCATTTAGTTCGATTGCATTCTTCAGAAACGAAACTTCGAAAGTTGTCTGGTAAAGTTCGATCAGCCCGTACACAAGAAATGCGTAATCATCCACATGCGCTTGAAGCGCGGCTTCTCCGCTACGATAGCGATGGATCAGAGACCCATCCTGTTTCCGCATTTTATTCAGAATGAAGTTTGCAGAACGGCTGGCCGCTTCTGCGTATTTCGGTTCTGCCAGGGCTGCTGCAGCTTTTGCGAAAGAGGCAATCATCAATCCGTTCCAATCTGCGAGTATTTTGTCATCTTTCAACGGATGAACGCGCGCTTCGCGAACTTGAAACAATTTTTTCCGCGCCTCTTCGATGCGCAGTCGCAACAGTTGTTCTTCGAGCTTCCTTTCTGAGCCGAGCACTCCCCATGGTTTTGTGCGGTAGATGATGTTATCGCCGGTGCGGTGACCGATCACCTGTTCCAGGAAATTTCCGTTCCGTTCGATGTTGAAAATCTCAAAAAAGAAGGAGGCTTCATCACCCAGGATTTGCTCCAGTTCTTCCGCTTTCCAGACATAGAATTTTCCTTCCACGCCTTCGCTATCGGCGTCTTCAGCTGAATAGAAACCGCCTTCCGGATCGGTCATGTCGCGCAGAACATATTCATAGATTTCGCGCGCGATCTCAGCGAATTCCTCTTTACGCGTCGCTTGATGCGCTTCAATGTAGGCCATGCTGAGGAGCGCCTGATCGTAAAGCATCTTTTCAAAATGTGGAACCAGCCATTCACGATCCGTAGAGTAACGATGGAATCCAAATCCAACATGATCGTAGATCCCCCCCTGACGCATTGCCTCCAGAGTTTTTTCCACCATCTCCAAAGCACGTGCATCTCCCGTTCTCTTCCAGTAGCGAAGCAAAAACAGATGCTGATGCGGAGTTGGAAATTTGGGAGCGTCTCCAAAGCCTCCAAAAACGCGATCAAATCGGCGAGCCAGTTGCTCGAATCCTGCTTTCACTGCGGATTCGTTCAGAATCTCACCCGATGTGTCTGCAGAGGCTTGCTGCAATGCCTGTGTGATCTCCGCTGCAGAACGGGAAACGTCAGGCTGTTTTAGTTTCCACAATTCCTTGATGCGTGGAATCATTTCCAGAAGACCGGGACGTCCAAATCGATCGTGTTTCGGAATATAAGTCCCTGCAAAAAAAGGCTGCTTGTCCGGGGTAAGAAACATTGTCAGCGGCCAACCACCGCTTCCGGTCAACATCTGGCACACGGTCATATAGATGTTATCGATGTCGGGACGTTCTTCACGATCCACCTTCACACAAACAAAGGCATCGTTCATCAAAGCAGCCACTTCCTGATCCTCAAAGGATTCATGTTCCATGACATGGCACCAGTGACACGTGGAATAACCGATGGAAAGCAGAACCGGTTTGTTTTCGCGGCGCGCTGTTTCAAAAGCTTCGTCGCCCCAGGGGTACCAATCGACCGGGTTATCGGAATGTTGTAGAAGATAAGGACTCTTTTCCTGCGTTAATCGATTCATTTACGCTCCATAATTAACCGCAGAGGACGCCGAGACAACAAAGAAATATTCTATTTATCTCTGCGCCCTCTGCGTACTCTGCGGTGAAAAAATAATATCCCAGAATTAATAGGCTCAAAGAGGAATATATGCCAATTGTAGTAAGATGAAAATGTGTTATGAGTCTTGCGCTTCTCACAATCGTTTTCATGGCGTTTCTTGCGCTTGGTTACCGTTTCTACAGCCGGTATGTGGAAAACAAATACAAGCTCGATCAGGAATTGCCCACGCCTGCAGAAGTGTATAACGACGGACAGGATTATACTCCCACAAAACCATTTTATTTAATGGGACAACATTTCAGCGCGATTGCGGCGGCTGGTCCCATTGCCGGACCGATCATCGCGTGCCAGCAATTCGGCTGGCTTCCCTGCCTTCTCTGGATTGGATTGGGAGCGATTTTTATCGGCGCCGTTCATGACTTCTCAGCCTTAATGGCATCTGTCCGGCATCAAGCTAGGTCCATTGCCGAGATAGTAAGACACCGTCTCGGACCACGAGCGTGGTACGCAATGATGCTCTTCATCTGGATCGCGTTGTTGTACGTGATCATGGCCTTCACCGATATCACAGCGAGCACTTTCGTTGGAAAAAGCGAAGAACTGGAAGGGCTCGGGGTCACCTTCAATCGTGGTGGAGCTGTCGCGGCGGCAAGCATAATCTATCTACTTCTTGCTGTTGTGATGGGATTGATTCAGCGGCGATTCAACCTTACGCTGTTCTATCAGACAATCGTTTTTGTTCCGCTCTCACTGGCTGCAGTCTGGGCCGGGACAAAAATTTCTACACTATTAGTATTCAGCTCTTCAACCTGGATACTCGCCATTCTCGTTTATTGTTTCGTGGCTTCTCTTTTGCCTGTTTGGCTTTTACTTCAACCGCGCGGTTATCTTGGTGGATTCATCCTATACATTGCTCTTTCGATCGGTGTGATCGGACTCTTTTTCGGCGATTTCCCGATCCAGCAAAAAGCGTTCATGACCTGGCAAGGACCAGGCCTTACAGGCGCGTTGTTCCCCTTTCTTTTTGTGACAATTGCATGCGGTGCTTGTTCCGGCTTTCATGGTCTTGTGGCATCCGGAACCACCTCAAAGCAGGTATCCAGGGAGTCACATTGCAGGCCGATAGGTTACGGAAGCATGTTGTTGGAAGGATTTGTGGCATTGATTGCGCTTTCCACCGTGATGATCGCGGCGCCGGAAGCCTTGCAAGGATTGAAACCCGGAAAAATTTACGGCGATGGAATCGGCCGTTTCCTGACTGTAATCATCGGCGAAGATCAATTTCTGCTCGCGGCAACCTTCGGCGCGATGGCATTTTCCACTTTCGTATTTGACACTTTAGACGTGGCCACGCGCCTGGGACGATACATTTTGCAAGAATTGTTCGGATTTCAAGGACGCAAAGGAGCATTGATTGCAACCGCAATCACGATCCTCTTACCGGCCGGTCTGTTGATGATTTCCCGCGAAGGCGCCTGGCAACTTTTCTGGACTCTCTTTGGAACCAGCAATCAGTTGCTTGCCGCATTGAGTTTGCTTTGCATTTGCGTATGGTTAAAGACGGCGGGACGCCCCTTCTGGTTTGCTCTGATTCCCATGCTATTTGTAATGACAATGACCATCTGGTCGCTGACTGTACAGGCAAGCTGGGCTTATCGCGAAGTTCAAAAACAAGGACTCGTACTGAATGCGACTTTCATGAATGGCTTGATCTGTCTGCTGTTAATTTTCCTCGCCGGGATGATGGCTTTCGAAGCAATCCGCAAGTCCGATACCACCACACCAATGGTCAGTGCCCCCGCCTGCGATTGAAATTGTAACAGAGGCGCAGAGACGCAGAGAAATGGAAGTGAATGATTTTTTTTCTCTGCGTCTCCGCGTCTCTGCGTTAATAAAATCCTATTCTGGGCGGGAGATGTTGTAGTGTTTCATCT
>JAKEFK010000197.1 GCA_022616075.1 bacterium | reverse complement strand
GCCGTCGCACTGGACCCATCGAATGCGATGACTCTGAACAATATGGGTACGCTTTATCTTACACAAAAAAAATTTGACCTCGCAGAAAAACAATTGCAGGCCGCCATTCGAGCGAATCCGCATCTGGCCGGCGCATACAATGGCCTCGGTGTGATTCATGCGAGCAAAAAGAACTGGGGTGAGGCGATTAAGAACTGGACGCTGGCGCTGAATGAGAACAGAAAAAATTACGATGCGATGCTGAACCTGGCTTTCGCATATCTCGAAAATCAGCAAAGAGACAAAGCCCTTGAGCTGTTGAAGGAATTTGAAAAAAATGCGCCGCGAAATCGATACGCAACCGACCTTACAAAAGTCCGTTCGTTAATCCAGAAACTTCAATGAGTAAGAAAAAGGGAAAAAAACAAAGTAGCGCGGGCGTCTCGCCTGCGAGATCTGCGCAGACGGGACGTCCACGCTACTCTGTTGCGATTGTCATTGGAATTGTGTTTCTTGTTTTAATTCTAGGATACGGCGCATTTCATTTCTCTTTCAAAAATAAAGGAGAGCAGGAAAATTCCGCCTCCTACAACGTTCTGCTGGTCTCCATGGATACGGTACGGGCCGATTACTTGCGTCTATACGATGCGGAAGGGGTTGAGACACCACACCTGGAGAAACTGGCGAAGGAAGGAATCCTTTTTAAAAAGGCAATCTCTCAAATCCCTTACACGCTTCCTTCCCATACTTCAATGTTTACGGGCCTCCATCCGGTTGCTCACGGTGTGCGGGACAATGTGGAAGACGTTCTTCGAAAAGAAATCCCAACCATAGCTGAGACCTTTCTAAAACATGGATATAACACAGCGGGATTCGTCGGATCGATGGTGCTGAATCGCACGACAGGATTGGCCAGGGGGTTTGAGTACTATGATGATTTTCTTAGCAGAGCCGACGTTCGTGGAGAAGATCTTGGAGCGATAGAAAGGAGGGCGCAGGAAGTTTTCTACTCTTTTCAAAACTGGCAGGGGAAACGGACCGAACAAAAGCCCTTTTTTGCATTTCTTCATTTTTACGACCCTCATGATCCTTACGATCCTCCCTCTACCTTCTCTCCGAAAGAGGATACAGCTCAGGAGCGCTACAAAGGAGAAATCCGATACGTGGATTATGTTCTGGGCGAATTGTTCGAGTTCTTGCGCAACAGGAATCTATGGGACAACACGGTTCTTGTGATTACTTCCGATCATGGTGAAATGCTTCAAGAGCATGGTGAAATCGGCCACGGCTATTTCTTGTACCAGCCCGCGCTTGCAGTTCCTTTGATTTTCCACCTTCCCGGCCAAAAGCAAAGCAAAGCGATTTCTAATGTCGTTCAGCTGGTGGATGTTCCCTCCACGATACTGGAGCTCAGCGGTGTTCCAGTGCCCGGGGAAATGCAAGGAGAGAGCCTTGTGCCTTTACTTGAGGGAGAGTCCGGGAGAAAAAACCGGTTTGCGCTTTCCGAATCTTACTTTGCTTCGATTCAGCTGGGTGTAAGCCCAATCTTTTCTATTCAGGATTCATCCTGGAAGTACATTGATTCCCCTCAGGCGGAACTTTACGATCTGGCGAAAGATCCGGCCGAAAGCAAAAATATCATCGAAGAAAAAAAATCACTCTCTCAGCAGATGAAACAGAAGCTTGTGCAGTATGGTGAAAGAAATCGTGCTTCCGCTGCGAAGCCTTCCGAAAAAAGATCGATCACTCCCGAACAGGCCGAGCAATTTGCAGCGCTTGGTTATCTCGGTGGAAGTTTCTCAGAAGAGAAATGGGACTTCCGCAAGGATCCCAAAGACTATATCGATGACTGGACGCGCATTCTCGAAGCAACGAACCTTACCATGCACGGACAATACGCTGAGGCATTGTCGGTTATTGATCAAATCGCAAAAGATGCAGGAACACTTACAGACCCGATTCTGATTCTCCAATCAAAATGCCTTGCCGGGCTGGGCAAATTCGGCGAAGCCGAAAAGATATTAAAACAGTTAGGAGACACGCCTGCTGCTTCTACATTTCTTGCGGGAATCTATACAAGCACAGGAAGAGACAAAGAAGCTTCGGAGGCCTATCAGCGCGCGCTTCAACAGCGGTTTTCGTATTTCGTGTTATACAACTATGTGCTTTTCTTAAAACGGACAGACAGAAAGCAGGAAGCGCTCGATCTTGTAAATCAGGTGCAGCAAACACGCGGTGATACCGACCAGGCGAAACCCTTGCTCGCTGAAATCTATTTTCTTTTAGAAAGATGGGAAAAAGCTGAAGAACTTTTGCTGGCGCTTGTGCAGGATCGCCCCTGGGAAGCAAAATGGTATGTTCAGCTTGCGAGTCTGTATCAAACTCAGAACCAGCCGCGAAAGGCTCTGGACCTGCTTCTAAAGAAGTATGACACGTTCTCAAATAACGCTGAGTATCTATTGCGGCTCGGTATTCTATTTCGTGCCGTTGGAGATGGGCCTCGTGAAATTGCCACTTTTCAGAAGATGATTCAAATTGCGCGTAGAGATCCGAGAGGTTATTTTTATCTCGCTAAAGCTCTTCTGGATCATAATCGTAACGCCGAGGCTGCCATTCAGTTGAGTAACCATGGGTTCTTGCTGAATCCTGATCCAGCGATTCAGATCTTCGGTCATTACGTTTTGAGTGATGCTTATCAGTCCGCCGGAAAATTATCCGAAGCTGAGAAAGAAATTCAATTGGCGCAGAAAATGGAAAAAGACCGTTTGTAGCAGCGATTCGCTAATATATGGCTAATAAGAAAAAACAAAAACTCGAAAAGCAAGAGATAAAGTCACCGGAGCCGCGCGCGAATCGATGGAAGATTCTATTGCCAGCCGTAGCTGTAATTGCAGTGGTCGCGCTTGTTTTTCTCTATCTCCGCTCCAGTCGAAAAATTCAGAGTGGAGCGTACAAAGATTTTAATGTGTTGATGATCACGCTTGACACGACGCGGGCGGATCATCTTCCGATGTACGGATACGACAAGGTAAAGACGCCTAATCTCGATGCTCTGGCCGACGAGAGCTATATCTTTGAGGATGCAATTGCACATGTGCCGCTCACGTTACCGTCTCACACTTCGATGCTGACCGGACTCCTGCCGATTAGTCATGGAATCAGAGATAACGCGGGTTTCTTTCTGGACGAGAAAGTGACAACTTTGCCAGAAGTTTTGAAAGCGAATGGCTACTCTACCAGCGCTTTTGTTTCGGCGTTTGTTTTGGATTCTCGTTGGAAGTTGAATCAAGGTTTCGATCACTATTATGACAATTTCGATTTGGCGGAGTTTAAACAGGTGAATCCACAGGATGCGCAGCGCCCGGCCGAAGAAACAGTAGTGGAGGCAGAGCACTGGCTGGAGTCCCACACTAATGAGCGATTTTTTTGCTGGGTACATTTTTATGATCCGCACGATCCCTACGAACCACCCGAACCGTTCAAAACTGAGTATTCGGATCAACCGTATGACGGTGAAATTGCTTATACGGATGTCCAAATAGGAAAGCTGTTGGATAAACTTGATTCTCTGCAGCTAAGGAAAAAAACCATCATCGTTATTACCGGTGATCACGGAGAAGGTTTAGGGGAACATGGAGAGTTGAGCCATGCCCAGTTCATTTACAATTCAACTCAGCATATTCCACTATTGGTGTATCTCCCGGGTCGTCCTAATGATCGTGTGAAAGGCCTGGTGCGCCATATCGACCTCTTCCCGACGATTCTCGAATTGTTGGGAATACCTCAGCAAAAAGAAATCCAGGGGCGATCTTTTGTTCCGCTTCTCAATGGAGGGAAAGATGCCGAACGCGTTGCATACAGCGAAAGCATTTACGCAGAACTCCATTATGGATGGAGTCCGATCAAAGGGATTACGACAGAGAAGTATAAATACATCGATGCGCCGAGAGCAGAGCTCTATGACAGGATCAATGATCCGGCAGAGAGTCGAAACTTGATCCAGGAAAAACCCGAGTATGCGAAAGTGTTGAGAGATCAACTGGACGAAATCATCGCTAAATATTCTGATAAAAACCGCCAAGGACCGCAGCAAATGGATCCGGAAACGGAGGAAAAACTACGGGCTTTGGGATACATCGGCGGTACTGTTCAAAGCACAGAAGAAAGCCGAAAAATTGATCCCAAAGATAAGATTCATCTTGCCCAAAAGTTGCAGACAGCATCCTATCTGGCCCAGAAGCAGCAATATCAGGAGTCCAATGAAACACTCGCGCAGGTCTTCAGAGAAGATCCAGCAATGCCCGATGCGCACTTCATTGCCGGTATCAATTACATCGGGTTGAAAGACTTCGATAAATCGATTGATGAGCTTATGCAAACTATCGCCCAGCGACCGCAGCATACGATGGCGCTTTATAACATCGGTTATGCCTATGAACGTAAAGGCGAGAATGACGAAGCCTTGGACTGGTTTTTGAAGGTACTGCAGTACGAGCCTACGCACCTGTATGCAAGCCTGAAGATTGCTCATTTGTACCGCATCATGAACAAACCAGAAGAGGCGCGACCTTATTTCTTGCAGGCGATGGAAACCTATCAACGGTTTCTATCAAATACAAAGAGCGATAAAGCGAAAACTGCGCTTCATTCCACCATTGGTGAAATTTATTTTGGGGCGGGGGATCTCGACCAAGCAGAACAACATTTCAGAGCTGCGATCGATTTAACTCCCGACAGGAAAGGTTTGCATTATAATCTCGCATCGATTTACGAAGCCAAAGGGAATTTGCCCGCGGCAATGGACGAATACCGAAAGGAAACCGAGGTAGATTCGGAGAATTTCAAAGCCTTTAACAATTTGGGATTGTTGTACCGGCAAGCACGTCAGTTGGATCGCGCGGCGCTTTGTTTCCAAAGAGTTGTTCAATTACTTCCTAAAGATGCTCGAGGTTATCTTTTGCTTGCGTCCACTTATAAAGAGATGGGACGCGTTCAGGAAGCCAACGCGATCCTGCAGCAGGCAGAGCAAACGCGTTCACCTTAATGAATTGCACAGCGTCGGCGATTCTCATATACTCATGGATTTGAAATGGGATGAGAATTGCTCTCTCCTCCTGCCGCTGTACAGAGGTATTTATGAAAAACTTCATTTTGATTTTGTTAGCTTTGTTCATCGCTGCCACTTCTTTTGCTGAGGAGAAGCGAAAGCAATATCCGGTCAGCGCAGAACATCAAAAATGGCTTGATCTTGTGCACTGGATCATATCCGATTACGAGCGCGAGGCTTTCCTGATGTTGGAGAAAGAAGAAGACCGCGCGCGTATGATCGAAATTTTCTGGGAGAACCGGGACCCCACTCCCGGGACGGTCCAGAATGAATTCAAAGAAGAACATTTGAAAAGAGTTGAGTACGCGAATAAGTTCTACGGACGCGAAACCTCGATGGCCGGTTGGAGAACAGATCGCGGACGCATCTATATTCTGATGGGCAAACCGGACTATACCAAACGAATTCCCGCCTCCTTTGATAATGTTTCGCTTGAGCTCTGGCATTACGTGGGCTACAAAGGGTATGGCCTCCCCAGTTCACTCTATCTACTCTTCTACCAGCCGGATAATATGCCGCCTTACAGGCTTTATTCACCATTGTCCGATGGCATTCGTGATCTGTTCATTCAGCGAAACAAAACATCAATGTTACCCGAAGACGCTCTGTACGGAATGCTCCGCCAGGAACTCGATCCCGAAGTAGCTCATGCCTCGATCAGTTCCATTCCTTCGGAATCTGCCGACCCGGGTTCACCTGGAACCAGCATTACCACCGAAGTGATTCTGGCGAAACTCCAAAATGCAAGAAACTACGATATTAGTAAGCGAAGATATGTGGATGATTTCCTGAAGGACCGTCCCTCAGTTCAGGTTTACTATTCCATCGGAAGGGAGGGGGTTCATGATGGCCTCTACTGGTTTCAGGCGCCTACCGGGGACTATTACATCGATTATTCCATCGAATACGAGCCGGACAAGCTGGACATGGGCTCCTATGAAAACTACTACACATCACTGACTGTTGATGGCCTGATTACCGCTCCGGACAAAACCGAAGTGGAACAAATCGTGGGTACTCACGAGATCAAAGTAACGCCTGAGCAATTTGAAAAAATTAAGTCGATGCCGTTTCAGTTTCAGGGGAGGCGGCCACTGATTCCGGGAAAATATGATTTCACGTTGATTGTGGCGAACAACGTTTCCAGAAAAAGCGCTACTTTTGTGGAAACGATTGAGATTCCCGATTTGACAAAACAGTCCAAACCTTCCATCACACCGGTCATACCGGTTCGGTCCATCGAAGCAGCTGCGAAAGACAACAAAATTCGTCCATTCCAGTTTGGAGATAAGATTTTCATTCCCAACCTGCCTGCCCGATATTCCAAGAATGCTCCCATGCTGCTTTATCATCAGGTGATTTTTCCCGATACCTATGCCTCGATGGGGACTCCGGAACTTCATTATGTGGTTAAGGTCGGGGACCAGATTGAATCGGAGCAAACGGAGCCGGTTTCCATTGCCGCTTCGCAGCTCGCAGGGAACTATATTGAAATTCAGAAGGATATTTCACTTTCCGCATTGTCTGTTGGAGCCAAGACTCTAACAGTAGAATTGCGCGAAGGTGAAAAAACAATCGCAAAAACTGCGCCATTAATGTTTACTGTTTCGAACGATGCGGCGCCGAACGTCTGGAAATTTTCCGTAGCGCTTCCGGGATTTAACTCGGGTTACCACAGTTTCCTTCAGGCACAGCAGCTGTTGCGTCTGAAAAGACCCAAAGAGGCGAGGTTGTTACTGGAGGATGCTCATACAAAGGATCCGGAAAATCTCGAAGTCACCTATCAGTTGATGCGTGCGGCATTGCAGGAGAAAAACCTGAACAAGGTGATTGAATTGGGATCTCCCTTAGAAGTGAAGAATCCGCGTAATCCACAGGTTTTATGGTTGATGGGGTGGGCATACTATTATTCGGAGAAGTTTCATGATGCGTTGCGGTTTTTTGAGAGGTACCGAATCGAGGAACCGAAGAAAGTGGAAGCCTTAAACATTCTCGCCGATATTTACTTCCGGTTAGATCAACCTGCAAAGTCACTCGAACGAGTCGAACAATCGCTGGCCCTTCGTCCGAATCAAAAAGATATTCTGGATCTGAAGAAAAAACTGCAGGCTGAACAGAATTAATGCTGTTTGTAGGGGCGCCGCATTTGCGTTTTTTGCAAATGCTGCGCCCGAATCATGCCGGGCTGAGCATTCGCAAAAAGCCCGAATGCGCAGCTCCTACCAGTTACTTCGTCATTTGTCTGCTAGCGATCTGCGCAGGTTGTAATTCGTCCAATTCTTCCTCTTCCAAAGGTTACTTCACCGACATAACGGAAAAGAGTGGATTGAAGTTTGTCCATGATCCCGCGGTCGATGGATCCTACTTCTATCCTGAAGTCATGTCTGCAGGTGGCGGTTTTCTCGATTACGATAATGACGGTGACCTGGATATTTTTCTCGTGAACGGGCAACGGCACGGTACCAATCAAGGAGGTCGTTTGAAGAACAGGCTTTTCCGGCAGGGACGATTGGGGAATTTTGACGACGTTACAGAGGAAGCATTTGGGAATGCAGCCACCGGATACGGCATGGGGATCGCGGTTGGTGATCTGGAGAACGATGGCGACGTAGATTTATACGTTACAAATTTTGGGCCTGATCAGTTATTCCAAAACAACGGCAATGGCACTTTTTCGGACATTACAAAGAAAGCTGGAATTGACAATCCTGGTTGGGGCAGTTCGGCAATATTTCTTGATTTTGATCGCGATGGTTTTCTGGACCTTTATGTTGCCAATTATGTTGTTTTTGATCCAGCGGTGTTCTGCACCGACAAAGTGGGGCGCAGAGATTACTGTGGTCCACAGGGTTTTCGCGGGGAGCCCGATCAATTGTATCGAAACAACGGAAACGGCACCTTCACAGATGTTTCGTTGAAATCCGAAATTGGAAAAGCGAGCTGGAAAGGTCTGGGTGTATTGAGCGCAGACTTCAACAACGATCTCTATCCGGATATCTATGTTGCCAATGATGGGGAGCCTGCAAATTTGTGGGTCAATCAACGTGACGGCACATTCAAGGATCTTGGCATGGTATTGGGCGCTGCGGTTAACGCGCTGGGACAGCCGGAAGCCGGTATGGGTGTTGCTTCAGGGGATGCGGATGGAGATGCAGATTTTGATCTGTTCAAAACGCATCTGCGAAACGAAACAAATACTTTTTACCGTCACATGGGGCAGATCGGTTTTCAAGATGATACGGCCGTTTCCAATCTGGGTCCCCCAAGTCTGCCGTATACCGGTTTTGGCACAGGCTTCTTTGATTATGATCAGGATGGTGATCTCGATCTTGCCGTTGTGAATGGCAGAGTTACACGCGGGCCTCTGTTGCTCCAGAAAAATTCACCGGATTACTGGGATGATTATGCTGAACCGAATCTGTTGTTTGAAAATGACGGGACGGGGCATTACCGAAACGTAAGTGACCTGGCAGGAGAATTTACCAGTGAAATAGAAAACAGCAAGGGATTATCGTTCGGAGACATCGATAATGATGGCGACATCGACCTGTTGATTACGAATGGAGGGGGACCTGCGCGTCTCCATCGAAATGATGTAAGCTCAAAAGGTCACTGGTTGATTGTTCGAGCCAAAGCCTGGAATCGTGATGCGATTGGCGCTGTTGTATCGATCCACGTATCCGGCCAACGCATTAAGCGATTGGTGCAGCCCGGGTACAGTTATTTATCCAGCAACGATCCTCGCGCGCATTTTGGGCTTGCGAGTGCGACTTCGGTGGATGAAATTACGGTTCTCTGGCCGGATGGAAAAACGGAGATCTTCCCGGGCGTCAAAGCAGATCAGATCGTTACTGTGGAGAAAGGTAAAGGTAAAAGTGAGGAAACGAAGTAGCGCGGGCGTCTCGCCCGCAAAGGAGCGGACGTCACGTCCGGGGTCCGTTACTGCGGAAAAACCGCAGTCTCGTAAGTGGCTTTTCATCGGCGCCGCTATCGTCCTTTTAGCGCTCGGAGCCCTCTGGTACTTTTGGAAGCCACAAGAGCAGATAAAAACTGCCGCTCCCGCCACTCCTGAATCGACAGTTGAGGCATTAGCGAAGAACAATTTTCAAGGCGCAGAAAAACCGGTAGTGGAAAAACTCCGCAATGTCATCAATGATGTAAAAGCGAATTCTTCTTCGGCACATTCCTGGGGCAAACTCGCAATGAACCTTCATGTGCATGATTTCAAAAATGAAGCTCTTCTTTGCTATGAAAAAGCCGCAGCATTGAATCCTTCCGATTTCCGCTGGCCGTATTACCGGGCGATGTTGCTGCATGACCGTGGTTCTGAAGAAGCGCTCAAGTATTTTGAGCAAAGTTTGAACCTGCGCCCGAATCACTTTGCCGGAAGGGTGCGATACGGTCAGGCCTTGCTCGACTCCAATCGTTTGGAGCAGGCAGGTCGCGAATTCGTAAAGGCTCTGGAAATCAATACGAACAGCTCTCATGCGTATGTCGGGCTGGCCCGCATATCATTGAGCCAGAACCAGGTCAAGGATTGTGGCTCGCTTCTGCAGAAGGCGATACAAGTCAACCCGCGTCATGGAGAAGCCTACGGACTTTTATCCGAAGTTTACAGACGGATGAATCAACACCAGAAAGCGAGTGCGCAGTTGTTGATCTCGCAGCAATTACCGAAGATCACCCCACTACCGGATGATCTCGAAATGGCATTGATTGCGGAAGGAGTCAGTTCTTACTGGCACGACTTGCGGGGACGCGCCGCTCTGGAAAAAGGGGATTATGCGCTGGCAGAACAAGAGCTCAAGAAAGCAGCTGCTGCTTCGAAGGATTTTTCCCGGCAGGATACGTTGGGTGTCGCGTATCTATATCAACGAAAATACGCGGAGGCGGCCGCTGCGCACAAAAAAGCTTTGGAGCTGAATCCTAAATCAACCGCAAGCATGAACAATCTGGCTGCAGCCCTATATGAAATGGGTCAGGAGCAGGCCGCTATGGACACAATTCGACGCGCCATCCAAAACGATCCGCGGATCCCTTACTCATACTTGCACCTTGCGAGATTGAATATTCGAAGCGGAAATCGCGCTGCAGCTGTGCAAGCGTACAGATCGGGTCTGGAACAGCTGCCACAAAATCAGGATCTTGCACAACAGCTTGCGTGGTTCATGGCGACAAGTTCCGATGCATCTTTGCGTAATGGTCTGGAAGCGGTTCGTCTTGCTGAAGCTGTTGCGTCCCGGAATCCCAATGCGGAAACGCTGGACGTTTTGGCAGCAGCTTATGCGGAAGCAGGCCGTTTTGATCGTTCCGTTCAGGTGGCGGAACAGGCTTTGACCATCGCTGAGTCCAACCGCCGGCAACAACTCGCTGAGCGGATCAAAACTCATCTGAAGGCCTTTCGCGCAAAGCGTCCCTATCATGAGTAAAATGTACAGAGGCGATCCTCCTCCTTATGAAGGAGGGGGCAGAGGGAGGTTGAGAACTTTCCAACCCCCTCTTAATCTCCCCCTTCATAAGGGGGAGAAATCCAGGCAAACACGCCATATCCTTCTTCTGCTGTTTTTCCTTCTGTTCATTTCCGCCTGCAAGAAAGATCAGCTCTCGCCTCAAGACAAAATCCGACGGATGTTGACGCACCGGTCTCTTGGAATTGCATATCTTGAGGAGATGCGTCTCGTAGATTCCGAAAGCGAATTCAAGAAACTGATCGACATTGCGCCGGAGGAGGCACTGGGGCACGCTAATCTTGCATTAACCTACCTTCGGTTGAATCGTAATTCTGATGCGGAAAAGCCCGCGCGCAGGGCCCTTCAGCTTTCAGATGAACCGGAGATTCACCTCATCCTGGCCGAGGTCCTGGAGCGATCCGGAAGGATGGAAGAGGCGAAACAGGAGCTGCAGAAGTCTGTTCAGAAATTTCCGCGACACATCAGCTCGCAATACAAACTTGCGCAGCTCAATACGCGTAGCGATTCTCCCGACCGCTATAAGAAGGCGGAATTGAGCCTTCAGGCCATTGTTGCAGCAAGTCCTGCAAACCTTCCCGCAAAGCTGCAGTTAGCGGAAATGCTGGTGCGCAACAGGAAAGCGAAAGAGGCGATTGTTCAGTTGCGCGAAATCAGGCAGTTTGTTCCGGATATTCCACAGGGATCCGAACAGTATCTGGACCGCGCCCTGAATTCCTTGTCAGTATCTAATACCGTAGAAGCTCTGCCGGCTGTCATTGCCTTTCAGAACTTCATGAAGCCGACGCCCCTTTATCAAGCGGGCATTGTGGAGCTGGCAGGTCCGGGAGGCGCCATACTGGGATTTCCAGTTTTGCATTTCAGCACAAAATTTTCGTCGCAGGTCCAGAGTCAGCCACTTGCGCATATCAGATTTTCAACAACAGATACCAAGTCGGTGCCCGACCCTTCGCGAATTACCATTGATTACAACAATGACGGCAAAATGGAGATCTGCCTGGTTAGGGAAAGATCTTTGCAGTTACTCGATCAGAATCAAAAGCTGTTACACGAGATTTTCGGAAAATTTACAGGAGCACTCTTTTTGGACCTGGATCAGGATGGTGATCTGGACATATACACAACAGGCGAAGCGAAAGCGCACCGGAACAACGGAGATGGAAGTTTTGCGGATATGACAGCCGCCATGCGACTGGAACGGACCAGCCAGAGTTCGGATGCCGCCTTCGGAGATTTCGACGATGACGGGGACCTCGATATTTTCGTTGCAGATCCAACTGGGGGCGACAATCTTTTTACAAATTTGAGGCAGGGACAATTTCAAAACATTGCGAAGAATGCCGGACTTTCCGGAGCCTCGCAGTCCGTAGCGGTTGCTGATTATGATTCCGATGGTTACTTAGATATTTTCGTAACGGGCAAGGAATCGATTCTGTTTCGCAATAAGGGGAACGGAACATTTCAAAAAGATAGCCATTCACCTTCCGTTCACCAGGTTTCCGCTAATGATGCCTCTTTTCTGGATTTCGATAATGACGGATTCCTGGATCTATTTGTCGGAGGCGCGAAAGCAACTCTTTTTCGGAATAACGGCTCCGGGATTTTTCAAAACGCTTCTTTCGTGCTTCCTTCGCCTCTTCCGAATATCGCTAATATCACAGTGGCGGACTATGATTCGGACGGCGATATGGACCTGCTCCTGGCAGATACAACGAAGAAAATTCATTTGCTGAACAACGAAGGTGGCAATGCAAACCGCTGGTTAAAAGTTGCGCTGTCCGGACTTGGCACAGGCAGCGGAAAAAATAATCGAAATGGCATCGGCGCGAAACTCGAGCTGAAAGCCGGCGATCTGTATCAGATGCGTGTTGTAACCGGAACCGTAACGCATTTTGGCCTTGGCCCCCGAACGGGCGCAGATGTTTTACGCGTGGTATGGACCAACGGAGTGCCACAAAACCATGTTCAGCCGCAAAGCAATCAAGTCCTTCTGGAAAAACAGATTTTGAAAGGATCCTGTCCGTTTGTTTACGCATGGAATGGCGAAAGGTTCGAGTTTGTCACCGATATCATGTGGAAGAGCGCTCTCGGAATGCCGCTTGGGATCATGGGAGGGGCAACCGCATATTCTTTTCCCAATTCGTCCGATGAATTCTTGAAAATTTCCGGATCGCAGCTGAAAGCCAAAGATGGTTTTTATACGATTCAAATCACCGAAGAACTCTGGGAGACTCCGTATCTGGATAAAAGCAGGCTCATTACGGTGGATCATCCTGACACAGTGGAAGTTTTCATTGATGAAAAGTTTGTGATACCGCCATTTCCACCGCTGCATGTTTATCCTGTATCCGAAAGAATCTATCCGCTGGCAGCCTTCGATCAGAATGGTATGAATGTCCGCCGGCAATTGCTATCGCGTGATGACGTTTACGTCAGCAATCTAAAATCCGCGAAATACCAGGGGATCACGGACGGACACGATTTGATCCTGGATCTCGGACAGTTCCATGCGTCGAATGATGTGATTTTGTTTTTGCGTGGATGGATTTTTCCCAGCGATGCCAGCATCAACGTTGCCCTTTCACAATCACAGCAACTGAAACCGGTTGCGCCCTATCTGCAGGTTCGTGACCCGAAGGGACAATGGAAGACGGTGATCCCATCCATCAGTTTTCCGATGGGCAAAGACAAGACCATGATTGTCGACATGACCGGCAAATTCTTAACCAACGATCACCGAATACGAATTCGCACGAGCATGGAAATCTATTGGGACGAAATCTTCTTTACCAGGAATGAACCTTCGATTCCTTTGCGGTTGACCACCCTGAAGCCGGCATCAGCCGATTTGCATTATCGCGGTTTTTCGAGAGCTTATCGAAAGAACGTATTGGGGCCGCATTGGTTCGACTATTCCAGCGTTGATAAAACGGCGCAATGGCGCGATCTGGAAGGGAACTACACGCGGTTTGGTGATGTAACTCCACTGCTCCAGGAATCGGACAGCCAGTACGTCATCTTCAATGCCGGCGATGAGATTACCATTCGTTTTGATGTTTCGGGCGCGCCCACTCTCCCTAAACGGTGGACGCGTGACTTCTTGCTGTACAGTGATGGCTGGATCAAAGATGGTGATTTAAACACGGCTCATTCGAAGACTGTTGACCCGCTGCCGTTTCAGAGCATTCGCTCCTATCCGTATTCACCGAAAGACCGTTACCCCACCGATGAAACACACCAACAATACCTGAAAACCTACAACACGCGGGTTGTCAAACCAAAGGTTTAAACAAAGTGGCGCGGACGTCCCGTCTGCGCAGTTGTCACAGGCGAGACGCCTGTGCTACTTTGCTTTAATTCCTATTCGTTAAGCTGGATAGTCTGATCTGCTGGAACGTTTTCCAAGCGGGTGGTTTTGCCGCTGGGCCAGGCGACTTCAACGAGTTTTACTTTTGTCTGGTTTCCCAAACCAAAAGTCACCGGCAATTCGCTTTGAGAGCAGTAACTCGAACCTGCTTTCACAGTTTTCCAGGATGTCTTGCCATCTTCAAAGTGAAGCGTGATCCGTGCGCCGATCCCATCTTTGTTGCTCTGTGATCCTGTGGTTTTGAACCGAAGATAATGATTGCTCCCGGAATCATTTCGCAGCAGCCGTGCTAGACCTCCATTCGTGGAAATCAGAATGTCCAGGTCGCCATCGCTGTCTATGTCTCCGTAGGCAGCTCCACGTGCCACGACCGGCTTGCTCAAGTCAGGTCCAACTTTTTGAGTTGCTACTTCAAATTGTTTATTCCCTAAATTTCGAAATAGATGAGGAGGTTCCGCATACTTCACCTGTTGTTGTACGCGCTCAATGTCATCGTGAACGTGTCCATTGGCCGCAAAAATATCTTCTTTACCATCCAGATCAAAATCAAAAAAGAAAGCTCCAAACGTTAGAGTGAGCAAGCTGTTCTGACCGACTGTTGAGGCAGGCGCTTCATCAATGAACAGACCGGTTCCCTCATTGTGATACAACCCCAGCATCTCATTTGAAAAATTGCCAATGAGCAAACTTGGATATCCGGATCCATCATAATCGGTTGCATCCACGCCCATGCCGGCGCGCGCCACGCCTGCTTCGCTGAAAGCAACGCCTGCCAGGACCCCTTTCTCGCTGAAGGTTCCGTTACCATTGTTGTGGTAAAGCTTATTGGGTTGTGTATCATTTGCCACAAAGAGATCCTGCCAGCCATCCCGGTTGTAATCAAATGCAATCACGCCCAGAGCCTTGCTCGTCGGATCGAGCAAGCCCGCTTTTCTAGTTACGTTTTCGAAAGTTTTATTCCCGCGGTTGCGATAGAGTCTGGAAGATTCGCCCTGGTAAGATTCCGGCGTGCAATAAGACTTATTGACGCCATCCAGTGTGCAAAACAGATCGTTGTCGATGGACCATTTCACGTAATTGCAAACGAATAGATCGAGCTTTCCATCTTTATCATAATCAAACCACGTGGCGCTCGATCCAAAATCAAAATCGTTGAGGCCGGCCTTCTGTGTGACATCAGAAAAGGAACCGTTCCCTTGATTCTCAAATAGCCGGTCTGATTCGAGCGCAGTTACATAGATGTCCATATCCCCATCGTTATCATAATCGGCGATAGCGGTTCCAAGGCCGAACAGTTCTACCGCCAGACCGGCTTCTTTTGTTACGTCTCTGAAAGTTCCGTTTCCGTTGTTGCTGTACAGAGCCATGTAGGAAGTCTTCTTCCGATTTTGCGGCCAATCCATTGAATTGATGAGCAAAATATCTTGAAAAGTGTCATTGTTGTAATCCAGGAAAGCGCATCCGGAACCCATCGATTCCGGCAGATATTTTTTCCCAAAGGCGCCGTTATTGTGAATAAAACTGATTCCAGCTTGCGAGGTAATATCTGTAAAACGATTCGCTGCAGAGGGAATGGTTAGCGCGGGTTCGGTTTTTGGTGAAACATTCTCCGCAGGCTTTTGCTCCTGTTTGCAAGAGACAAAAACAAGAAGAACAAGGAAGAAGTAGCTAATGCGCAGAGGTATGCTCATGGATGGGCTGGCGTTCGTTGTTGTCTTCGGGATTCAATTTGCGGAACTGTCCTGTAATCGTCTGAGAAGTTTCATCTGCTTTGAAACGCTCATAATACACTTTTTCTTTTTCAGCCATTTCCTGATTCCCCAAACCCTGATAACAGAGCATTAAGTTGTAATGAGCCTGCAAGTCTTCCGGATCGATCAGCAGGGTCTTTTCAAATTCCGCGATTGCATCTTCATGTTTTCGCTGGAGAAACAAAATCCGGCCGATCTGATTTCTTACGACTCGATCTCGCGGATACTTCTCGGCGGCTTTTTGCAGATGATGGAGAGCATTGTCATATTTACCCTGTGCTTTGAGGGTCAGGCCGAAGAAGAAGTGCGTCTTTGCAAGATCCGGAGCCAGGGCAAAAGCTTTTTTCAGCATTTCCTGTGCTCCCATCATGTTTCCTTCCTGGATGCGTGCTCTTGCAATGTTCACCCAGCCGTCCGCATAATTCGGATCCAGCTCCGTGACTTTTCGAAAAGCCATTTCTGCGGCCCGCAGGTCACCTTGCAATAACAATCCGATACCGTAATCATTCCAGCGTTCGCGCAAAAGCGGATCGGCTTCGTGCCGTCTGGCCGATGCTTTATCAGCGACCTTGAGCACGACTTCATCTTGAGACATCACAACGATGGGAAGATCCGGTATCGCTTTGATCTTGCCGGACACATGGGAAGTATCCCCTTTGAAGATCCAGCGGCCGTCGTCGTATGCCTTCCCCAGAGCGAAGTCTTTGTGTTCGGGATCTCGAATCCCAGCGAACGCCCAGTTGGTATTCCACCACGCGAATTTCCTGTAATTCAGTTTTGCTTTCAAATGAATTTTGCTCCCCACATCCGGCGGAATTTGCATTCGGAAGTGCACAGTTTCAGCAGCGCCTGGAGGAATCAAACGCACGTACGCAACGGATCGCGCGGCCCATGCATTTCGCTTGTTGATTCGATTTCCATGCTCATCCAACAGCAAAGAGCGGTAAAAATGAGCGCCTTTTTCGACCGGTCCCCGTTCCTTGCCGTAGTCTTCCGTTTTTCCGCTCCAAAAAATAACACGGCCTGTATCATCTGTTGCCTGCAATTCCAGCCAGACATCAAAAGCATCCACGGTTCCTCCGGGGAAGAAGTGTCCCACTCTTCGCGTGCGCACAACCACATCCAGGCGAATCGTGTCTCCACGCGCGACAGTGGCGTCAACTTTGTCCAGCGGCGCCACGACTTCAACAGGTTCACGAATTACAGTTGAACTTGCTCCGTATGAAGCTGATTCTTCGCCGACTGCAAACATGCTCTGAAGTTTCGGCCCATCAGTCGATTCTTTTTCCGTTACTTTGATAGGAATCGCTTTCGAGTAAGCAAAAATGTCGACCGTGACTTGGTCCGCTTTCAAGAAATCTTCGACAACCTTAAATTGTTCCTGATCCCGGTTCACATGCGGCAACGCTGTGTTTGCGCCCGGGAAACGGTGAGAATGGACCTTCCCGTTGATAGCAGCGGGATCCTTCGCATCGACAAGCGGCATGTGACAATCACCACATTTCATGGGGTTCGGTGGATAGTAGAAAGATCTTGCTCCCTGACCCGATATACCACTTGCCTGCCAGTTGTCATATTCGTTAAAGCCCCGCGACCACCGGTAATTATTTACCGGCACGTCCAGATGAACTTTGTGACAGGCGGAGCAGTATTCCGCCATATCTTGCCGAATAAAAGGTTTCATAAAAGTTTTCTTATGCGGTTCCGGATCTGTAAAAACCAGAAAATCGTGCAGCTTTTCGAGGAACTTGTTATCACTCGCAGCCAGATCATGCAGTGGTGGATATTCAATGACAAAGTCTCCCTGCCCCATGGAGCTTTTCACATGAACAATCGAGTGGCAGGAAGTGCAGCTCAAACCAGCCTGCGCTTCAGGTGTGTCAATAATTTCTTTGATGGGAGTATCCATCATTCCGTTGAAGATAACCGCGTGATCGTGGCATCCTCCGCACCATTTGGAAGGTTTTGTGCCAATCACGTCCTGCATGTATTCAATCGATTTGCGGTACCACTGATTATTAAAGGATGAAAAGTGATGAGCGGAGGAGAACCATTGCTTGTAAATGTCGACATGACATCTGCCACACATATCGGAGGTCATGAAGAAGTTGGAAGGTATTTTTCCGCCTGTATTCGTCTGAGCGGACGACGGAAAGAAGGGTCCTTTCGGGCCATCCCCTTCCTGAAACATGCTGGCCGGAGGAGCTTTTGGATTTACGATGCGGTCCGTGGACGCTGTTTGACCGCGCTGATACGACAGGACGATTGCCGGAAGGAAGACTGTCACTGCGAGAGCGGATGCTAACCTTCCTGACGTCCATTTTGTATGTCTTACTCTTTGAAACAGATACACAATTAACAAAAGCGATCCAATCGATGTGATTCCGATGTGCCAGTGCAAAATCCAGCGGTAAGGACGATGAGCGCCGGTCCACATTAAAAGGATGCCGAAGAGGACGCCGGCAATCAGTGAGACCGTCGCCAGTTTACCGATCAGCGACATCGAACGGAAATGTTTTGCGATGTAAATCGAAAAGAGAACCAGCAGAAGGAGCCCGAACCCCAAATGGAAAAGCACATTGGTCATGTAAAAGATGGTGGGATCTGCTTTTGCTGCCAGATAGACAGTATTCAAGAGCAGAAGTAGGAAGCCGTAGAGAAGAATCTTCTGGAGTTTCAAGTAGTAATTTTAGCACAGCAGGCGCGAGCATTTCGCTGTTTAGACGAAATGCTGCGCCCTCCAAAACCCGTCTACTCAGTCCCTATGATCATGCATTTCCATGATCCGTTCCGATAGGATCTTTTTCTGTTCCGGTGAAAGATCGGAAAAGAGCTCATTCACGCGATTGACCAGATCGTGCGCGAATTGGGCATGGGAATCGATCTGTCCATGCACCAGAGGAGTAACTTTTGTGAAATCAGGATTGTCTTTTGCCAGCTCCTGTTTCACGATGTCATGAATTTCCTCTCTTTTACCTTTGCGTTGTTCGATACTGGATTCCAGATCTTTTTTGAATGTGTCCCATCGAGCTTGCTGGACGGAATTCAAATTCAGATCCCCAGCGAGTTTGTCGATTTTGTACATGATGAAATCTTTCATCATTCCGTGGTGCCGATGCCCGCGGCCGAACCCAAAAGAGGGCAGGGTCGCAAGCAGAATTGCAAAGAGCGCTATCGGGATTGCTACAATCAAAACCTTTTTCATTTCTAAACCTCCGTAAATTTTCCTTTCATATGAACAATACGAAAGCGTATTTTCGAATCCTTTACCCAAATGTTAAGAAATGTAACGCGGGCGTCTCGCCTGCGGCGAAAGATCTATAATGAATGCACGGTTTATGAGTGTGCCTGTACTTTTAATTGACGACGATGTCCGCCTGTGCGAGTTGTTGAAGAGCTATCTTTCCGGCCATGGGTTTGACGTTACTGTCGCAAATACTGTTAAAGAAGGGACCCGCAACTTGCGAAGCGAAGACTACGATCTGGTTTTGCTCGATATCATGTTGCCGGACGGAGATGGTCTCGAAGTTTGCAAGAAAATTCGCAACGATTCGCCGGTTCCGGTGATTATGTTGACAGCACGCGGGGACGATGAAGACAAGATCATCGGTTTGGAATTGGGCGCGGATGACTATCTGGCGAAACCATTTAATCCGCGGGAGCTCGTTGCACGAATCAAAGCTGTTTTACGGCGGAAAGGAGCGTCCCCCGATTGGTCCGGTAACCTGAAGGCGATTGAATATGGAGAATTCTATTTGAATCCTCAAAATCAGAAGCTCGTGATTCAGGGGGAAAATGTGGAATTGACCGCCGCAGAATTTCGTTTATTACGGGTACTGGCGTCGAATCCAGGCAAGGTGTTTACCCGTGAGCGTTTGATGGATCTGGTGTCGGGACGCGATTTCGATGGAATCGACAGATCGATCGATGTTCATATTTCGAGGTTGCGGAACAAGATTGAGCCGGACCCAAAAAATCCACGATGGATCAAAACCGTTTGGGGTACCGGTTACCGCTTCCAGACTTAATTTTCAACGCAGAGCACGCAGAGAACGCGGAGAGAATTTTTTTTTTGCGTTACTCTGCGCCCTCTGCGTTAAAAATATGTTCGGCAAGATTTATCTAAAACTTTACTTCTGGTTTTTGCTGGTTTTCGTATTGACCATTGCCATCGTTTCGATGATGATCCACACCTTTTACTCGGAGCGTGTTCGCGATGAGCTGCATGACCAGATGGAGTCTCATGCGCGATTTCTAATGGCTGAATATGCGGAAGCGTGCCAGGAGATGAACTCGAATTCTTGCCGCACGTTCCGTGAGCGGCTCAACCGGATCCGTCCGTTGCGTTTCTGGATTGTGAATCGTTCCGGCCAGGTGGTATTATCGAACGAAGAACATCACGGACCGTCGGTCAATGCAAAGCAATTGGCTCGAGCGGCCGCTGGTGAAACTGTTATTGTAACAGGACGCCGCGCTCCACATCGCATTATTGTTCCACTTCGGCAAGATTCCGGCGTGGTCAAAGAGCTGGTCATTGTGGAACGCGGCTTTATGGGCAGGGGAAGATTTCCGCGTTTCCCGGTTCTCGTTTCTCTGATAATTGTTCTCATCACGATTGCTGCTTTGATCTTTCCACTTTCGAAAAAGCTGACGAAGCCGGTTCGCGAATTGCATCAACTTGGCCAGGAATGGGCTCAGGGACACCTGGAAAACCGCGCTTCTGTTTCAGGAAATGATGAAATCTCCGATCTTGCCGGCGCTTTCAATACGATGGCTGAAAATCTTCAGAAGATGCTGCAACAGAGAAAAGAGTTTTTGGCGTGGATCTCTCATGAATTGCGATCTCCTCTTGCGCGAATGCGAATCGCTCTGGAATTGTTATCCGAAAAACAGCAGGGCGAAAAATTGATTGAAGATATGCAGGAGGAAATATTGGAAAGCGAGAAGTTGATCGAACAACTGCTCCTTTTATCCAGAATCGAGATGAATGTTCCCATCACAAAAGAGCTCGCGCCTTTGGAAAAAGTTACGAAACGAGCGATCGAACAGGTCGAGCCTCTCGCCAAACATCAGGAAGTCAGTTTGATTCAAAAGGGAGAGGGTAGTGTAATGGGGGACCTGTATCAGCTGGAGCGTGCGCTCGTCAACGTGTTGGAAAACGCAATCAAATTTTCTTCCATGGGCGGAAGAGTTGAATTGGAAATAGAGCAAGTGGATGGCAAGGTGATTGTGAAATGCATGGATCAGGGCTCGGGAATCGATTCAACGGAACAGGAGAAAATCTTTCAAGCTTTCTTTCGAGGAAATGGCGCAGCAGGCAAGGATGGATTCGGACTCGGACTGTTCATCGCCCGGCGAATCATCGAAATGCATGATGGTACCATTCGCGCAGAAAAAAACAGTCCGAGCGGAACCCGGATCGTTATCGAGCTGCCCTCCTCAAAAAATAGTTGACAAAGTCAACTATTTTTTTGCTCGATTATGGTGTTGCCCCCCTCATTGCAGAACTTCGGTATCCGAGATAACTGAAAACCAGAATCAAAAGCGATGCCAGAACATGGGCACCCAGGAACATTGGCAGGTTTTTCACATCGTAAAACAATGCAATGCAGTAGACGTGCAACTGAAATGCAAGAAGAATCGGCACGCTCACCAAAAACGATTTGTGTGGCGCCCGGAAATGTGCAACTCCCGCCAAAACCATGAGTGATCCAAGAACTATGGAAGACCATGCACCATACGGTGTAAGAAGATTACTCGGTTGATGCACTTCTTTTATACCGAGAAAAGCGGTTGCAGCTCCGAACAGGATCAGAAGTATCCCCGCTATTTTTGACATGCTCAAATTCTAGCCGAATCAATGGCTTTTGCAATGGTAAACAAAGTAGCGCGGGCGTCTCGCCGGCGTCTTGCCCGCTGTTGACGCAGGCGGGACGCCCGCGCTACTTTGCTTACTTGCGATATAGTTGATGTCATGTCCAACGATTTACAGCAAAGTCGTTTTCTTAAGGCATGTCGCAAAGAGAGTGTGGATTGCACGCCTGTCTGGCTGATGCGGCAGGCGGGCCGGTATATGCAGGAGTACCGCGAGCTCAGGCAAAAATATTCCTTGTTAACGTTATGCAAGACTCCCGAATTGGCCGCGGAGATTACGCTTCAGCCGATACGCCGCTATCCATTAGATGCCGCCATCATTTTTGCGGATATCCTTTTACCTTTGGAGCCCCTTGGCTTGCATCTTGAGTTCGCCAAAGGGGAAGGTCCGGTCATAAATAATCCGGTGTCGAATCCCACAGATGTCGCGAGCCTGGAAACATTTGATGTAAACGAAAATCTAGGCTTCGTTCTGCAAGCGATTCGTCTCGCTGTACACGAGCTCAAAGGGATTCCGCTCATCGGCTTTGCCGGGGCTCCTTTTACAGTGGCAAGTTATGCAATTGAAGGTGGTTATTCCCGTCACTTTCTAAAAACGAAACAATTCATGTATCGCCAACCGGAAGCCTGGCACGAGTTGATGGAGAAAATCAGCAGCGTGACAGCCGAATATCTCAGGCGACAAATTGAAGCGGGCGCCTCTGCCGTGCAGATGTTTGACAGCTGGGTGGGTGTGTTGGGTCCGGAAGATTACTGCAAGTATGTGCTGCCTTATTCGAAGATTGTGCTTTCAAACCTTGCAGCGCCGGCGATTCATTTTTCTACAGGCACCGCTGCCTATCTCGATTTAATTTGTGAAGCGGGGGGCGAGATCATCAGTGTTGATTGGCGCGTTGATCTGCGTCAAGCGTGGAACCGGATTGGCGACCACGCGATTCAGGGCAATCTTGATCCTGCTCATCTGTTGATGAACACGAAGGAACTTCGGCAAGAAGTTAGAAAGGTGCTTTCGGCTGCCGGGGGACAAAACGGCCACATCTTCAATCTGGGGCACGGCGTTTTTCCGGATACACCCGATGAGAATGTTGCCGCATTGGTGGAAGAGGTGCATAAATGGAAGCCGTAATTCTGCTGGCTCACGGCGCTCCGGAAAGTGTAGATCAAGTTGAGGAGTATCTGCTAAGAGTCCGCCACGGCCGTCCGGTGGATACTGAAATCCTGGAAGAGTTCAGGGACCGGTACAGGAAGATTGGAGGGTCTCCTCTTTTGCAGTGGACTCAGTTGCAAGCGGAAGCCCTGGAAAAATTATTGAAAAGCCATTCAGATCATCGCAAAGTCTATTTTGGAATGCGCTATTCGGCGCCCTTTATCGGCGATGCTTTGAACCGGATGGTGGCGGATGGGGTTGATGCAGTGACCGCAATCTGCCTTGCGCCGCAATATTCTCAGCTGACAATCGGCGCGTATAGAAAGGCCATGGAAGATGCCATCGCGGGCAGAAACTTACAATTCACGATGATTCCGTCTTACGCGAAACATCCGCAGTTAATCCGCGCGTATTCGGCGAATTTGCAAATCATTTTGCGGGATCACGCGGATGCATTTGTCATACTCACTGCTCACAGCTTACCGGAGCGTGTTCTTACGCAGGGTGATCCTTATGATTACGAGGTCAAAGATACTGCCGTGCTTGTTGCGCGGGCTTGCAAGCTTTCTGATTGGCGATTTGCCTATCAAAGCCAGGGGATGACTGCCGAGAAATGGCTGGGACCCACAGTCGAAGCGCGGCTGGATGAGCTTGCTCTCAAATCCATTTCAAAAGTTGTCCTGATGCCTGTTGGTTTTGTCTGTGATCACATGGAAACCCTGTACGACATTGATATTCAGTTCTCCGATTACGCCGCGAAAAAAGGAATCACTCTTTATCGAGCCCCTTCGCTGAACGATTCGTCATTATTTATTGAGCTTCTTTATCAATTGGCCGGTCAATGATCGAACGTGGCGCTGTTATCGGCACTGGTATT
The DNA here is from genome assembly GCA_022616075.1 of bacterium. Taxonomy (NCBI): domain Bacteria; species bacterium. Next base: position 18,360 of record JAKEFK010000197.1, on the reverse strand, counting down.
TCCGGCCTCGTCGCCGCGTATTTCCTTCAGGCGCGCATCCCTCGCTTGAACCTGGATATCTACGACGCTCAAGATCGAATCGGAGGAGTGATCAGGAGCGAAAAAATTGCCGGTTGTGTCGTGGAAGGCGGGCCCGATTCCTTTTTAACGGTAAAAAAATCGGCCGTGCGTTTGTGTGAAGCTATCAATTTGGGATCGGAACTTGTAGGATCGAACGATCGATCGCGTAAGACGTACTTATTTCAGGATGGTGAACTAAGGGAATTGCCTGAGGGCTTCTTCTTGATGGTGCCCACAAAGTTCTGGTCATTCCTCAAGACCGATCTTTTTACATGGCCGGGCAAGCTCGAAGTTCTCTCGGATGTTTTTTCCTTTCCGGAAGAAAAGGACATCGAAGCTGCTGAGTTTCTGGAGCGCCGTTTTGGTACGGAAATTTTGCAAAAGATTGGGGAGCCGATGATCAGCGGCATCTATGGCGCAAATGTAAGTCGTTTGAGTCTCCAGACTGCTCTTCCTCAGATCTGGGAAATGCAAAAGAAGGGAAGTATCATCCGTCAACTGATAACACGCAAAGCGAGTGAATCGGCAGAGAGTCTGTTTACAACTCTGGAAAACGGAATGGAGTCCCTGGTGGCTCGATTGCAGGAAAAAATTGATGCGAACTGGAAACCGGGCCACCGCGTTGAATCTGTTTCGAGAAACGCGGATGACTGGAAGATTGGGGATGAGCATTATGATTTTGTCGTACTGGCAGGCTCTCTTCCGCGTCTCAACGTTCCAGAGTTTGCTGAAATGGATTCTCTCTACAAATCGATTCGGAGGAACTCCGCGGTGGTGGTTGTTCTCGGATTTGAAGGAGTGAAAAAAGAAGGTTTCGGCTGGCTGGTCCCTGCATCGGAGCGCCGTTCGATTCTTGCATGCACCTACGTTTCGAATAAGTTTCCGCGCCGTTCTCCGGAGAATCTTTTTTTAGTCCGCGTATTTTTGGATGGTGATCAGGCGGCATTGTGGATGGAGCGTTCGGATGATGCGATTCAGATTGAGATTCTGGGTGAGCTGAAAAGAATTGCGCAGATCGGCAGTGAACCTGTTTTTTGTCGGATTTTCCGGTGGAAGGATGCGATGCCAGAATATCAGGTTGGGCACAGCGCAAAAATAGAACGACTGCGCAAACTCACAAAACTGCATCATGGATTGTGCATGACCGGCAACATATTCAGCGGGGTTGGCGTGCCCGATTGCATTCAGCATGCGCAGAAGGTGGTGAGTGAAATGCTGAACAAGTGGAGAATGGAACTGAAGAGTTGAGTGGTGGGCGGGCATCCCTGCCGCCGGCCAAACACCAACACTTAACGAGCGGGCAGGGACGCCCGCCCTCCAACTTTTTAGCCAGGAGTAAGATTGCGTTACAAGAAGGAATTAGATCTTGCAACTGATGCGGCTCTGGAAGCAGGGGAATTGTTGCGCAGGGAATTTCACCGGCCCGGTGGACCGCGCGGCCAGCGCGCGCACGCCGAAGCGGACGATGAAGCGGAATGGTTGATCCGGAAACGTCTTACTGAAAGTTTTCCGCAATACAGGTACCGCGGTGAAGAAACAGGTTCTATCGAGACGGCGGACGATCATGTCTGGCTGGTGGATCCGAATGATGGAACTTCGTCCTACCTGCGCGGAGCTCGTGGAAGCGCTGTTTCGATTGGTCTTGTGAAGAAAGGCGTACCCGTACTGGGCGTTGTCTACGCATACACGGCCCCCGACGACAACGGAGACTTGATTTGTTGGGCTGAAGATTTCGACCTGATGCGAAACGGAAAATCCGTAAAACCGGCATGGGATCTTTCCAGCCCCGGTCATGTGGTACTGCTCGTTTCAACGCATCGCGAAAATCTCATGGAAACGTTGCTCGAATGTATTCACCCTTATCGTTATCGCGCTTTTCCCAGCATCGCCTATCGCCTGGCGCTGGCCGCCGTAGGAGACGGGCATGCAGCGGTTTCCTGGCACAGTCCGGGTGACTGGGATTACGCGGCCGGACATGCTTTGCTTCGCGCAGCAGGCGGAATTTTTACGAATGAAAACGGCCAAGAAGTCACCTATGCAGCGGATGGCGCCAGCAAAGTGAAGATTTGTTTTGGAGGACCTGCTGCACTTGTTGGGGATCTATGGAAAAGGAACTGGCATCCCGTCCAGGTACGTCATTCGGCTAAAATGCCCTCTACGTATGACTCTCCTTTTTTGTTTGCGCGTTTAGCGCCAGGCAAAGCGATTGCAGATCCGGAGCTTCTTTCACGCGCTCAGGGTTGTTTGATCGGACAAGTTTCAGGAGACGCACTGGGGAGCCAGGTTGAATTCCAGGATGCTGCCACGATCCGTAACCGCTACCCGGATGGATTAAGGCAAATGCAGGATGGCGGCCCGTTTCAATTAATGGCGGGGCAACCGACGGATGATTCTGAACTCGCACTGTTACTCGCAAGAAGTATTGTTAAAGAAGAAGGGTACGACAGTGAAAAAGTTGCCGCTGCATATTACTATTGGTTTCATCGCAGCGATCCCTTTGATGTCGGAGCCACCATGTTGCAGGCGCTGCGACCTGTAATGGAAGAGAATGTCCGTAGTAATCGCGCAGCGGAAGCGATGAAAGCCAATGCTTCTGGAGAAAGCCAGGCAAATGGATCGCTCATGCGCATCAGCCCGCTGGGAATTTACGGTTACCGGAAACCACCGGATGAATTATTCGCTTTGGCGCAGAGGGAAAGTTCTTTGACACACCCTCATATTGTGTGCCAGCAATGCTGCGGCTTGTATTGCATTGCCATCGCTCATGCCATTTTCTCCGGTCAAAGCGGCAAACAAGTTTACGAAGCGGTCAAAAGGTATGCTTATGAGAAGCCGCTGGAACCAGCCGTTCTTCAGGCTTTGTCGGCTGCAGCCAGATACAGGCCCGAGACAATCGTCCATCAAGGCTGGGTTGTGACGGCATTTCAGAACGCTTTTTATCAATTGGTTCATTCTAATAGTTTCGAAGACGGGATCGTGGATACTGTCATGCAGGGAGGCGATACCGATACGAATGCGGCAATAGCGGGAGCGTTACTGGGCGCTGTTCATGGGAGGGAGGCGATTCCGTCTTCGTGGCGAAACCTCGTGCTGAGCTGCCGGCCCGATCTCGCCGCGGGCGCTGTGCAGCCGCGTCCCTGGGCCCTGTGGCCCGTGGATTTGACAAACCTGGCTGAGTTGTTGTTGCTTGCGTAGCGAAGTTTGTAGTAGCGAATTCATTCGCTATAATTTTGGGAATGAACCATCCACCTTGCTATTTAACCGCCGACTCAATCTTAATCGTGGGGAATGAAGTTTTGCTGGTCCAGCGTAAACACGATCCATTTCAGGGAAAGTGGGGATTGCCGGGAGGATTTGTAGAGGAAGGGGAGAAAGTATTGGATGGCGCGAAAAGGGAATTACAAGAAGAAACCGGAGTAGAGAACATCTCGTTAACACAGTTTGCCGCTTATGGAGACCCTGGCCCGGATCCTCGCGGTCGTATCGTTTCCATCGTCCACTGGTCTTTGCTGCAACAGAAACCGGATGCAACTGCTGCCGATGATGCCGCTGACTGGAAATGGTTTGATTTGAATCAACTTCCCGAATTGGCTTTTGATCATGCGCAAATTATTGCTGACGTCCGAAACCGCTTAATGAAGTGCCAAAGTGATGAGTAATGAGACATGCAACAAGACTCGGCAATCATTGCTCAAAACTGTGGCACTTATCAAGTTGATGCGAGGTTGAGACAAATCAAGTGAAAATACTGTACATCCTGGCTGTGCTGATGCTGATCGGGATCGTTCTCATTTTTCTCTGCTCTATGAAAGTGTTGAATGATCTTAGCGCTGTCTCAAATCCCAGAAGATCGCCTCGCGTACCACGATTCAGACAACAGCAGGAACCCGCGGTAAAACCGAAGACTCAGATTTATGTGATCGGAACCTACCTCGGCCTTACCTTTTTTATAGTAGGTGGGGCTGGTTCCATTCTTGTGTTGTTTCAGGCAATGCGGCGCGGTTGATGGAAATCAAAATCAAACGTCTTCATCCGTACGCGCGTTTGCCGGAATACAAGTCCAAAGAAGCCGCCGGAGCAGATCTATATGCATGTCTATCTGAAGAAATCACCATACCGCCATTCGGGATCGGTCTGATTCCAACAGGTTTTGCGCTGGAGATTCCGGGAGGCTATCAAGGCGAAGTTCGTGCCCGAAGCGGACTGACTTTAAAAGAAGGATTATTCGTTCTCAATGGTCCGGGCACGATTGATGCGGACTATCGCGGCGAAGTGAAGGTCATCCTTGCTAATTTCACAGCCGAACCCAAAACGATCCACCATCATGACCGGATTGCCCAACTGGTGATCATGCCGGTTACTCAGGTAGCGTTCCGTGAGGAAACGGAACTCTCTGATACATCACGCCAGCAAGGTGGTTTTGGCTCCACCGGCCGGAAGAATTAACGCAAAGACGCAAAGACGCAAAGACGCAAAGAAAAAAATATTAAATGAAAATTCGTATTAGCAAAGTCGATGTCATTCTCTTTTGTATGGTGCTTTTCTGGGGGGCCAACATCAGTGTCATCAAAGTTGCTTTGAGAAGTTTTCATCCTGTTGTGTTCAACTGTTTGCGATTCAGCATTGCCACGCTCACGATGTTATTCCTGTACCGGGACGTTCTGAGAAATCCTCCTGGGCGAAAGGCAATCTGGAGATTGATGATACTGGGGATTCTGGGCAATACCTGTTACCAGTTCCTTTTCATCTATGGAGTAAAGTTGAGTTACGTCTCGAACGTATCCATCATGCTTGGCACTACGCCGATCTTTACTGCGGCTTTAAGCAAATGGCTGAAAATAGAACAAGTGAAAGGGCGCCTGTGGCTGGGAATCTTTCTTTCCTTTAGCGGGATTGTTTTTATTGTTGTCGGATCTCGCGATTTTCGCGCCGGCAATTTCTCCGCGAATCTTGGTGATCTTTTCGTCGTCCTGGCGTCTTTAAGCTGGTCTCTTTACACTGCTTTTTCCAAAAAGCTGGTGAGCGCGTATTCATCCCGTCATTATGTGCTATACACAGTTTTGTTTGGCACTCTTTTGATCGTTCCATTGTCCCTTCCTTATTTCGAACATCAAGATTGGGGTCAAATTGGACTTTATGGCTGGGTGGCCGTCTTTTATTCCGCTTTTCTAGCTCTTGTTTTCGGTTATTCCGCCTGGTATTACGGTGTGCAGAAAATCGGCAGTACCCGCACATCTGTGTTTTCCAATCTAACTCCTGTTGCGGGATTGATGATCGCTATGATTTTCCTGGGCGAACGCTTGACTTTGCTTCAATGGGCCGGCGCGCTCATCATATTCACCGGATTGATGTTGAACCGCTTTGCAAAAGGCAGCGTTCTGGAACCGGAACTGAATCCGGGAATCGTTTCAACGAAGTAATCGTAGAGTAAAATAGAGGCCATGTTGCAAGATCGTGGTAACGGGGTACTACTGCATCTTTCCTCACTTCCTTCCGCTCATGGTATAGGGGATTTAGGTTCACAGGCTTACAGATTTGTTGATTTTCTCGCCCAATCCGGTCAACAGTACTGGCAAATCTTGCCTTTGAATCCGACAGGAACTTATTTGGGGAATTCCCCATACACAAGCTATTCCGTTTTTGCCGGTAATGCGCTCTTTATCAGTGTCGAATCGCTTTACCAGTTGGATTTGCTTTCTAAAACGGATTTAGAAAGTGCTCCCACTTTTCCGCAGGAGCGAGTGAATTACGCAGCGGTTGTGGATTGGAAAGGGAAGATCTTGCGTCGCGCCTTCCATCATGCAGAAGAACGATTGAGAAAGGATCGCGATTTTTCAGATTTCTGCCGCAAGAATGCGGACTGGTTGGAGGATTTTAGTCTGTTTGCTGCATTAAAGGATCACTACAAAGAGATTGCCTGGTACGAATGGCCGGAGCCAGTTCGTGATCGGGAATCGGCTGAGCTGAGCGTTCTGCGGAACAAGCTGGAGAAGCGAACCTTGCGCTCGAAATTCATTCAGTATGTTTTCTTCAAGCAATGGCAATCTTTACGTGAGTACGCGAACAAAAAGAAAATCAAAATCATTGGTGATATTCCGATCTATCCAAGTTTGGATTCTGCGGACGCATGGTCTCATCCGGAGCTCTTCAAACTGGATGAAAACAAAAAACCTTTATACGTTGCTGGCGCGCCTCCGGATTATTTCAGCGAAACCGGACAAAGATGGGGAAATCCAGTTTATCGTTGGGACGAGCTTCAACGAACAGGCTATGCATGGTGGATCCGGAGACTTCGGCAGAATTTGCAATTCTGTGATCTGCTTCGTCTGGATCATTTTCGGGGACTGGTTGCGTACTGGGAAATACCTGCTGAAGAGGAAACAGCGGTAAAGGGAAAATGGGTGCAGGTGCCCGTGAAGGATTTTTTCGAAACGGTAAAGAAAGAGATTCCTTCATTGCCATTGATTCTGGAGGATTTGGGATTGATAACTCCGGATGTCAAAGAGGTGATGCAGGAGCTTGGCTATCCTGGCATGAAAGTCCTGCTTTTTGCGTTTGGTCCTGACCTGCCAACCAACCCCTATGCTCCTCACAACTACATCAGAAATTGCGTCGTGTACACCGGCACTCATGACAACAACACCATTCGCGGCTGGTTCGAAAATGAAGCTGGCGCTGAAGAGCGTGAGCGTTTGCAGCAATATCTCGGCCACTCAGTGAATGCGCAGACAGTTTCTGATTCATTGAACCGGCTTGCGATGTCTTCTGTGGCTCGTATCTGCATATTGCCTTTTCAAGATATTCTTGGTTTGGGCGAAGAAGCAAGGATGAATCTTCCGTCTCAATCCTCAGGCAACTGGGAATGGCGTGTTCAAACACACCAGCTAACGGAAGATGTCGTCAGGCAATTGCTGGACAAAACGCGACTCTATGGAAGGTACTGATGAGTTTGTAAAGACCTCATCGTACAACTTTGCGCGCTGGTTATTTATTCGACTTCTGGCGGTCATCTACTTTATCGCCTTTGTCTCTTTGTGGACTCAAATCACCGGTCTGATCGGAGATCAGGGCATTCTGCCGGTGCAGGATTTCTTGCGATTGGTACGCCAGAACTTCGACGTAGAAAGATACCGGTTACTCCCTTCGGTCTTCTGGCTGAACGCGACCAATACATCTCTTCATCTGGTTTGTGGTGCGGGTGCGCTCTTTTCTTGTTGTTTGTTTTTCGGATGGATGTCGACACCTGCGCTCTTTCTATTGTGGCTCTTGTATCTTTCGTTAACTGCCGTATGTCGCGAGTTCTTATCGTTTCAGTGGGATGTTTTGTTGATCGAAACCGGTTTCCTTGCCATATTTCTTAACCCTCCGCAGTTTCGCTTTCGCGATCCTAAGAATTCACCGTATAGAAAAGAGATTTTATGGCTGTTTTGGTGGCTCCTATTCCGGTTACTGTTTTCCTCCGGTGTCGTTAAGCTCACCAGTGGCGACCCTGCATGGAAGGATCTGACTGCAATGCAATACCATTATGAAACTCAACCGCTTCCTACATGGATCGGTTGGTATGTACATCAACTTCCCCGGTGGTTTGATGTGATAACTACCGCCCTGATGTTCGTGATCGAATTAGGGTTTTGCTTTCTTCTGTTTCTGCCGCGAAAGTGGCGTCTGATCGGAAGCTGCGGAATTGCGATGCTTCAACTCGTGATCCTGCTGACCGGCAACTATTGTTTTTTCAATCTGCTGACGATTGCGTTGTGCTTGCTTGCTGTTGACGACCGCTTTTGGCCGGCGCGATGGTTGAAAACGGCTCCATCCGAAAATACAAAACAACGATCCTGGCCCCGCTGGTTTGTTGTCCCGCTGAGCATTTTTCTAGCCCTGCTCTCTTTCATTCCACTGATTGGTTCGTTTCGTATGGGAATCAACTGGCCGGAACCACTCCTTAAAACTTACGGATTCACGCAATCCTTCTTCCTTGTGAACCGCTATGGCCTGTTTGCTGTGATGACAAAAACACGGTTCGAAATCATTCTGGAAGGAAGCAATGACCGGTCCGACTGGAAGGCTTATGAATTCAAATACAAGCCTGGGGATCCTGAAAGGCGTCCGGCATTTGTGGAGCCGCATCAGCCCAGGCTCGATTGGCAAATGTGGTTTGCCGCTCTGGAAACATATCAAAGCAACCGATGGTTTATTTCGTTTTGTTACAGATTGCTGGAAGGATCGCAACCGGTATTATCTCTGCTTGCAAAAAATCCATTTCCCGAAAACCCGCCGCTGTATTTGCGCGCGAGTTTGTATGAGTATCGCTTCGCAGATTTTGCAATGAAAGAGAGACATCAAACATGGTGGAGACGCGAATTCAAGGGAGAATATTGCCCGGTGCTCTCCTTAGAACGCGAATAACAACTACAAATCCGCCAAAATAGAAAACGCGGGTCTCTAGTTCTGCTGCTGACATAAGTTATGTGTCAAGCCATGCAGACTAGCGACCCGCGCTTGCTTGGAAAATCAAGGCAAACGCAGTGAGATGATAGCGTATCAATCTCACTGCGTCGCTGTTTTCACCACCAACTTAGATTATTACAAATTGAAAAGTGCAAATTGCATGAAATACTTTGCATATGCAACTTTCAACAATCTAAGAATAAAAATTGAGAGGGACGAATGGTGTAAAACCCTGGCTATTTTGTTGTGGTTTGAGATGTTACCATTAGGTTGGCTTCCGGATGGATCGTCCAAAGGTCATTGGCCTGTTCTGTTTGTTCCTTTTGATATTCATTGTGTTCGCAGTCAATCTCACGACAGCCGTAAACGATCCTTTCTTCGACGGCGATGCGGGGTACCGATTGCATTCAGCCCGCATGCCGATTGTTCGGCTGGAAAACCGTATCTGGCTGCCTATGCTCCAATTACACATATGGCTCTTCTATTTGCTTCACCTGCCTTACTACACGTTTAAAATCATCCCCTGTTTTTATTTTTTCGTCGCCTTACTTTTTCTCTGTCTCCTTGCTTACCGGCTTAATCGCGGATGCAATGCGGGCCTTTTATTTACTTTGCTGATCGTTTTCTCATTCTCCTTCCAGTCATATCTAAAGAACTTGAGTATCCTGCTGTGTCAGGAATCGATCGATCTGGCGCTCTTCTATCTGTTACTTTGGGGCGGTGCGCTCGAACTCAAAAAGAACAAATGGCTGCTTCCGATCGGCGCTGCTGCGCTGTTAACGCGCGAGAGCTTTTGGATCTACCTGCTTGTCATCACAGTATTGAATTGGAAAAGAATTATTTCCAGCAACGGATATCGAATTTCATTTATGTTTCTTTGGGGAATCCCGTTGCTCTGGCTCAGCTCGATTCCAGTTGGATACTGGTATTTCGAAGGCCGATTTCCAGCTTTTCCAGTTGAGTGGCCGCTTGGAATCAACAAAGAAGGCGGACGGGCTATCTCGCATGTGGTTGAAAGTTCCAGGAGTTTAGCCGTGTCGATAGTCTCCAGTAAAGCACTCATACTGGTCGCCGGCGCAATCATTGTATGGGCAATTGGAGCCGTTTATCGCAGGATGAGAGGGCAGGACGTCATACCAATCAATCCTTTCCGCTCTCAGTTCGCCATTTTCAGCCTGCTTTCGATTGGCATCGTTTACAGTCTTGTCATCCTGTTCAATCCCTGGGAAGCGACTTTCGCGAATCAGCGAGTCACGGTACCGCTATTGGCCCATGCATTTGTCTGGTCGTCAATACTGTTTGCGGAAACGCGCTTTTTGACCGGGCTGGCGAAGGTCTCCGCCAGGAGCATCCTGGTCGCCACACTTATTTTGACTATGAATCTAAATGTCAGCACCTGGATTCCTCCGGATAATTCTCAGCCGGAAAATGCGATCGCAGAAATCGAACAATTCGTCCGAGCCGCGGGTCACAAAAAGCAAGCGAATGTCTGTTTCTTCGGAGTAGATTACTGGCAAGCGCTCGAGATATTTGTCGGGGCGACGCTTTACGCCAGACGCTACCTCCACAAACGCGCTCAAGATTCCGGAAATTGTGATCTGATCATTGGACCGCCGGGTGTCGTTTCTGCATTAGGGGAGGACTTCATCAAGCGCGGGGATTACAACCTTCGCGGCCGCTCTTACCGGGTATTGGTGAGGGAATAAAAAAGCACTGGGGCCTGGTTCTGGAAAAAAGCTTGCAAAAATGGTGTTTCAGGACTTATACTGATTCTCGATTTCGCGTTCGGCGATCGTCAACTTTTACCCGATCAGGGCGGTTAGCTCAGCGGGAGAGCACTGCCCTTACAAGGCAGGGGCCATAGGTTCAAATCCTATACCGCCCATTTGCGTCTGCGCGTCCCCTTGTCTGCGCGTCTTTCGTGTCAGACGCGCAGACGAATAGACGCGGAAACGCGTCGACGATCTTTTGCGGGGTCGTAGTTCAGATTGGTTAGAACGCCGGCCTGTCACGTCGGAGGTCGCGGGTTCGAGTCCCGTCGGCCCCGCCTTACTTACGGGCTGATCGGTTGCATAAACCGCTCAGCCCATTTTCATCCGTGGTTTACCGCCCTCTCGATTTTCTTGCGTGAATGGTGATCAATTCGGTTGGACTACCAACGCGTGGTTCTTCCGTCCGCTCATACGGATGCCGGTGGATGAGAAAGGCATTGGGGTTCCGTTTAGGCATTTCTCCCGCTCATCGAGCGGATCGGCCCAAAGATTTCGGCAAGGCTGGAACGCCCGGGTTTTTATCCCGCAGGAGGAGGCAAGTGGAGCGTCACCATTGATCCTTCTACCGCGCTAACCGGTTTTGAGCTTCGTGAGCGCGGAAAGATTTTAAGACAAAGCGCAAAAGTCTTAATTTCGAATTTGCCGCGCCACATTGCGGAGCGTGAGCTTAGCGTAATTGAAAAGAAGTTTTCATGGGGAAACACAATCTGCATTTGGAAGAGATTCGTGAAGGCCGTGGACCAGGCAACGTAGTGATGATCCTGATTGAGAGCGAGAACGTTACGGAGCTGTTTTCAGCCTTTGGCGAAAGAGGCGTGAGAGCGGAAACTGTTTCACAAAAAGTAGTGGATGAGGCGCAGCGTTATCTGCAAACAGGTGTCCCTGTTGGGTAGGCATCTTGCCGATCAATTGCTCCTCCCACTTGCAATGGCCGCCGGGGTTAGTAAAAATGTAGAAACTGCAGGGCGGGTAGTGCGCCCTGATGAAAAGGAGACTGAAAGAATCTCGGAGTCTCCTTTGTAGCGATGCAGTTACAACAGGGCGAGACTCTGCGGAATTGTCTGGAATGTTCCTTGGCCGGTTCTACCAAATTGGTATGTTTTGCCATCCAGGAAAGGGCGTGTATATGACACGATAACCGGTTGCGGAATTCTTGTCCGGAATCGCGCGCACATTGATGAAAGCGCGCAAGCTGCTCAGGAATTTTGCGTAGGGAAGTGAAACAAACGGTTTGCCTTTCGGCATCGGCCAGAGGCGGACGTCTGCGGTCGATAGCTCTGTTGATGCAATCCATTTTGCATCAGGGTCAACTGCAACCTTCCCTATTGGACCTTTGTGACCCATTAGCAGATGAGGTGTATCGCCGTTGATTGGCCCTACTCGCACTATGCCATCAATATCCCCTGTCACTAAGCTTGTTCCAGCCGGATCAAAAGTTATACACAAAACTTGCTTGCCGTGAGAGGAAATTGAAAACGATTTCCCTTCCTTCAAATCCTGAAGCAAAACGTGCGAAGTTGCACCATGTCCCAATTCCGAACGCTTGCCCGACCACGTGCTTGTAGCAAGGTAGCGGCCATTATTCGATATCGCGATGCCGCTCAACAGGCCTTTGCCCGTCTGCGAAGTTCTTACGGAGTTCTCTTTCAGATTCCAGTGATACAGTCTTCCCTGGGTATCCCCGGAGAAAAGACTGCCGTCGGGAGCATATTTGATGGAAGAAAATTCTACACCCTTATTCTGTTCCAGAATTCGAGTTTTGCCGGACTGCAAATCCCAGATCTCAATACCCCGTGGTCCGGCTGCTGCGAATCCTCCATCAGGTGAACAATCAATGAGTTGGTAGACTCTACCAGAAAGCATCCCTTTCAAAGATCGATCTTTTCCATCCGCAATGGATATAAGATGAATCCCATCGTACGGTGTAGCAGCGAGTGCATACCTCCCAATTGGATCTAGATCAAAGGCATAAGCGCCAAAAGAGTCCGACTCCCATAGCCTTCGCGCAGGCACTTGCACATCTCCGGGCATATTCTGTACAAGGATTCTCGTGCGATCACTAGAAAAAAGGCTCACAAGTGATTTTCCATCGTTGGTGAATTGGGCCTCCAAAGTATTTCCGCTGAATATATATGGATATTTATGAATCAAGGGATAAAAACTTATAGTTGCGCTCCAAACGACTGCCAGCCATTTGCGGTTTTTATCAAATGCTAACGAACGGACTTTAGCACCGAATTCTTCATTCCGATTACTTATAACCACAGGCTTTATGCCATCAGGCGCGCTCAAATCCCACCAGAAAATCTTGGGGCCATCCGATATGAGAAGGAAGATGCCTGACGGATCGGTCCAAAACACGTGCCAGCTTTTCTCTTCTCCAGGCTCAACGGTGGAAAAAGAACGAACCGGATTCTTTGCACCGGGTAACAGAGACCAAATCCGAATCTCACCGTTGAAATCTGCTGAAATAATTTCGTCTTTACCGAAACGAAACTGGACTTCGTTGACCGTGGCATCGTGTTTTCCGATCAACCGCTTACGACCTTGTTCCGGCCCATCCAATTCTTCGATATAGACGTCATGACCTTTTGCATAGGCCACCCAACGCAGGCTGCTATCGAAATCCCAGAAATCGGTGCCCTCTGAGTTCCAACGAGCCACAATTTCCGGCTGTTCTTGACTCGATTTCCAGGCCCGTACAAGAATCAAGCCCGGGCCTAAGCTCCTGTTCCAAAGACTGCGCGTGGTATCGGTAATCAAGACGGGGGTTCCGCCTCTAGTTTTGCAACGTGTGAATCCCTCCAGATGGAATGTTCGAACGACTTTCCTTTGCGAAAGTGACCATACGTTCATCGCAGTTCGATCGTCTCCTGGTGACCAGATAACGAATTGGCCATCGGAAGAAAACTGCGGATCTTCTGGGGTCCGAAGGGGGTGTCCTTTGTGGTCGCTCAGAATCAAGGGCGCACTGCCATCCTGCGGGAGGAGCTTTACCCCCTCCACCCCACCTGCAAGAAGCCACTTGCCATCAGGACTGAACTGAATTTCTGCGATTGGAAACGGCGCCTGCATTACGAGTGAGGGAAGCGCCGTAGAGAGTGCTTCAACTGTAAACTCGCGCGCCTGACTCGTATCCACCAATTCCAGACTGGCCAGAGCCCAAGCAAGTCTATAATTGGTGTCCGAATTGGTGTCCGACTCCACTTCTGTCCGCCCAAGCAGAAGTAGTTTGCCGGCTTCTGTCTTCCGCGCCTCTAAAATCGCACGGTCTCTAGCAACCGTTGCACGGTGCCAGTAACCAACAATCGTTAACAGGAGAAGTATTAGTACTATAAATGTAGTAGTGGCGGCTATTTTCTTTTGCCTCCGTTTCCTGTTTGCGCGTTGTTCCATTGCCTGAGCAAACGCCTCTTCGGTGCTGGTCAAGTTGCCTGGATATCGCTGGCGCCAGGCTTGGTACTCCAGGTATGCCGTACCGGTCCACACCAAGTCCTGCAACCGGTTTCGCTGATCCCATACCTGGGCCGCCTGACGAAGCTGATCGCGAAGCTGAGCGCTGTCGGCATCTTGCGTTTGCCATCGTACTAAGCGCGGCCAATGGGAGAGCAACGATTCGTGAACAATTTCTACACGCCTTACCGGCTTTTCTCCCTCCACCTGGGGCGCTTCAAAGGAAGTCAAAAGACGCGCATCAATTAGCATCCGCAATACTTCCTCGGCGACGGTTCTTTCAGCAAAAACACTCAGCAATTCTTCGGTGTCACGAGCTGCCCTTGTATTTTCTGCTGTGATCAAATTGCGGAATATTTCCCGAACGATCGGCTGTCTTTCTGCTCCAATCTGCTCCATCGTCGTCTCGGCATGTTGCCCAAACGCACCTGCGACTCCGCCGATTTTTCTGTAGGCTTCCCGTGTTAGCCGTCCGGATTGACGGTCGCGCTTCTGCCACAACCTCGCAGCGGCAAATGCCATCAAAGGCAAAGCCCCTTTCTCTTTTTCTACATCCGAGAGAATTTCATCTACCAGCGTTTCGTCTTCGTATCGATAAGAGCACTCCAGTGCAGGTTGCACCAGAGCTCTTCGCAGAGCTGCACCCGTAAGTGGACCCAGCGGAGTCAGCTCCGAAAAAATTGGAGCCAGGGCAGGATATTCGTGGCACCGAAGCAGAAAATCATCCCGCATGGAAAGAAGCACTCTGACATTCACCTCTTGAGCCGCTTGGACGATCAATTCCACAAAACGTGCTTGAACCTCCGGATCATTCAAAGTAAACAGCTCTTCGAAGCGATCGATAATCAATACGGCCTCCGCATGCTTCGTTCGCCATTGACTCAAAAGCTGAAGCGTTTGTGTTGATTCTTTGTCTACGAAGACCTGGTGAAGGAGAGCTTGCTCCAAATTCAAGTGAGGGGAATCACCTGGAACGCAGAAGATGCAACTCCATTCTGTTAGAAGAGCTGGAATGAGTCCGGCCCGTAAAAATGAAGTCTTCCCAGCGCCCGAAGGACCTACAAGAGCCATCATATATTGTTGCTTCAATTTTTTTATGACCGATTCAACTTCCAATTCGCGGCCAAAAAAATATTCCGCATCATCAGTCGTAAAAGAAGCGAGACCAGGATATGGATTTTGTTCGTCAATCGTCTCTACGCGTTGTGTTGCTTCCTCTAACGCGCGCGCCAACGCTTCGGCTGAACGAAATCGATCTTCCCGATTGGCGGCAACTGCACGGGCAATTACAGACTTCCACGGGCTATCAAATAGTTGTAACGGATTTTGATGAACTGCATTCCAAATTTGTTCGCGCGTCTTTTCACCCGTGATTCCTTCGGGATGGATCATCTCTGCAAGAACAACTCCCGCTGAAAACACATCGCTTCGAGTATCAATGCTCTCACCGGAAACCTGTTCAGGAGACATATAAGGTAGAGTTCCCGAAATTCTTGCGGCTTTCTGAGCTGCTTGTTTTGCAATTCCAAAGTCCATGACTACCACCCGGCCTGTTCGGGTGATCATGATGTTTTCAGGTTTTAAATCGCAATGCACTAAACCGGACCGGTGAATGGCTTCCATTCCAGATAAAAATTGCGCCGCAATATCACTCGCCTCCCGCAGTTTCATCGGACCTTTCTGTTTCAACATCGCAAGCAGCGTGATTCCATCAATGTATTCCATGGAGATCAGTTCCAATTTTTCTTCCACAACGAGATCAAAAATCCGGCAAACATTGGCAGAAATGACTTCCCGTGCGGTTCGGACTTCCTGCCTTAGAGCTTCGACCAGATCCGGATTTCGAATAAGATTGAGTTGTAGAGTTTTCAGCGCTACATCCACTCGCAGCTTGCGATCGTACGCATGCCACACTTCCCCCATTCCGCCTCTTCCAAGTCTCGATAAAATTTCGTACCTGCCACCAATGATCTTTCCGGATCCAAGCAGTGGCGCACGCTGAGCATTTACCATCAGAAGCGAAGCGAGATCGGAAGTGCCGATCTTGGGATTTGATGCCTGGAATGCTGGGGATTCAATAAAACTGTGCGCACGCTCATCTGCTATCAGCAGTCGATCGATCTCTTTCCGTAAGGCTTCATCTCCGGCACATGCCTGATCGAGAAATACTGAGCGTTCATCGACCGGCAGATCAAAAACAGCATCCAGCAATTCATCAAGTTGCTTCCATCGCGCTGAATTCGTATCTGGAGTATTCATTGCCGAATCGCATTGTAAAGCCAGGCTTTGGCTTTTCGCCATTCGCGCTCAATCGTGCGACTCGAAACCTGTTCTACATGCGCAATTTCTTCAAAAGTCAATCCGGCAAAAAATTTCATTTCAACGATCCGGCTTTTAAGCGAGTCGCGTTTCGCTAGCCCAGTCAGTGCCTCATCGAGAGCAATCATTTCTGCTGCTCTCGATTCAGAAAGGTATGCTGTGTCATCGAACGAAATTTTCTGGGCATGGCCACCGCGTTTGGCGCGAGTATGGGTTTTTGCGTGATCGATCAGAATCCGCCGCATCATTTGAGCGGCGATGGCAAAGAACTGGGCGCGGTTCTGCCATTGAATCCTTTTCAGATCCACCAGCTTGCAATATGCCTCATTGACCAGCGCAGTTGTCTGGAGCGTATGTCCGCGTTTTTCGCCCTTCATCTGCCGCGCTGCCAGTCGATACAGCTCATCGTAAACAAGAGGTATCAGCTTATCGAGCGCTTCCCTGTCGCCATTTCCCCAGGCAAGAAGGAGCTGTGTTACAGGCTTTGACGAAGGTGTGTCCATTTGAAGCTTCTGATGTAAAAGCAGTTGCTACACATTATATACCTGTCGGTTTTTACTGCGAAATGTCGCCTTACTAAAGTGAGACAGCTCACGGTCCGAGTAGTAACCAAATTGAAACTATTTGACTGAGTGAGCATGAGAAATAGCCATTCCAGTGAAGCATTCGCCGTGGCTGACTTTAATTTTGGAAGGAGGCAAAAAAATGAAATTCACTTACTCCAAGTTTTTTCTTGCCGCGCTGCTGTTATTCACTCTTCTTTCCTGCGGCAACAACGATAACATCACAACAACGATGACACCGGCTAACCAGGTGCTTGTCATGGATAACTTCTATAGCCCCGACAGTTTGAAGATTCCACATGGCAGTACCGTAACCTGGAGTTTCCAGGGACACAATCCTCATACGGTAACCAGCGGAACGCAGGGTGATTCTTCGGCCGGAAAGCTCTTCGACAGCGTAGAAGTTACGTCTGGAGTTTTCGAGGTGACCTTCGACGAGCCGGGTATCATTTCGTATTTCTGCCGCCTTCACGGAGAAACCGGCCAGCTCATCGTGGAAGGAGGATTTTGATGGTGAAGACTGTTGGCATCATTGGTGGTACCGGACCAGAGTCTACTATCGAATACTATCGCCTGATCATTCATATGTATCGTGAACGGAAGAAAGAATGATTAAGCTTGGCAGTCTTTAATTTTTCGGTTTGAACAAGAAAGGAGAAGCCCATGAATACTCTGATTAAATCAGCGAAGGCGTCACGCCTTGTTTTCGCGCTGGCAGCACTGATAGCTCTGTCGGCGGGGATAGCCCCCAGTCGCAACACGGCAACGGCGCAGGGAACGGGCGGCACATTCACCACGATTGATTTCCCTGGCGCGAGCGTTACCTTTGCTAGCAGGAACAACTCTAGCGGCGATATCGTGGGACGGTACATCAGTGCCGGTGTAACCCATGGTTTTCCGTTGAGCTGGGGCGAGCTTACGTCGATTGATTTTCCTGGCGCTAGCTTTACCACTGCCAACGGGATCAATCCTAGCGGCGATATCGTGGGACGGTACATCAGCGCCGGTGTCCAGCATGGTTTTCTGTTGAGCGGGGGCGAGTTTACGTCGTTTGATTTTCCTGGCGCTAGCAGCACCGAAGCGTTTGGGATCAATCCTAGCGGCGATATCGTGGGATTGTACGAAAGCGCCGGTGTGACCCATGGTTTTCTGTTGAGCTGGGGCGAGTTTACGTCGATTGATTTCCCTGGCGCTAGCTTTACCCAAGCTAGCATGATCAACCCTAGCGGCGATATCGTGGGACGGTAGGTCGTTGCCGGTGTAACCCATGGTTTTCTGTTGAGCAGGGGCGAGCTTACGTCGATTGATTTCCCTGGCGCGAGCTTTACCACTGCTAACGGGATCAACCCTAGCGGCGATATCGTGGGACGGTACATCGTTGCTGGTGTAACCCATGGTTTTCTGTTGAGCGGGGACGAGCTTACGTCGATTGATTTCCCTGGCGCGAGCAGCACCGAAGCCTTTGGGATCAATCCTAGCGGCGATATCGTGGGACGGTACATCAGTGCCGGTGTGACCCATGGTTTTCTCTTAAGCAAGTAGCAGGAAGCTGACCGGGATGATGAAAACAGGCATCTACTCACGCCGGTGTCTGTCGAAGGCGGAAAGGGCTAACTATCGAAGCGGGGAGGGCAGGACCGACATTATAAAACTTCTCTTTTCAGAATCTCAGATTTTGTTCACGTTTTTTCAGGCATAGCTAATGCCAACCTCGGTCATGAGATTTTTCAGCGTTCGATCGATCG
>JAKEFK010000196.1 GCA_022616075.1 bacterium | reverse complement strand
GAATTGGAAGAATTTCGGACCATTACTGTATAGCGACCTCGCGCCCTGGGTCTTCAATATTCTTTTCTATGCCGCTCTGACTTTAATCATTGTTTGCACGATCGCACTCAATCACTCGCAGATGTTCGGTTTATTTCAAGGTTATGCAGCATGGAAAGGGCTTCCCTTACCGCAAGGAAAGCTGGAGATAACTGGAGCTTACGGGATTGTCCGGCATCCGATTACATCGTTGCTCATTGTGGCGCTCTGGTCTCATGAATCTCTCACCGCAAGCAGACTGTTGTTCAATTTGTTCTTCACCGCATATGCATTACTGGGAACCGTTTTTGAAGAAAGGAGTCTGGTCCAGGAAATGGGAAAGGACTATCTTGAGTACAGGAAAAAGGTCCCGGCGTTCATTCCGGGCTTGTAAACGAAGTAACGTGGACGTCTCGTCCGCGCTAGGCTTCCGCAGGCGAGACGCCCGCGCTACTTTGTTTACCTCCCTTGAGCCCTAAAAATATTCCAAGTCCGATCAACGTCAGACCGGGAAATAACCAGACAGAAGGTTGCAACTTTTCAATTCCCAGAAAATCGTACTGCGGATAAATGGCAAGAAAACTGACGAATCCATTGCTCAGGGCATGGAGCAGGATTCCGGTAAAAATGGAGCCGGAGATCCAGACCACGAAACAGGCCGCGAGGCCGATCAGAAAGACGCCGGGAAAACGGTGCAAACTCAAATGGAAAATACCAAAGAAGAGAGCGGTAATAAGCATTGCAACCCACGGTTTCTTCCGGCTGAGCAATCCGGAAAGAATCACTCCCCGAAACGTTGTTTCTTCACAAACAGCCGGCAGCAATGCAAGCAAAGCAAGGACCTGCCAGAAAGGACGAGAATATAACTTCCCCATCATTTGTTCCAGAAAATCCATCATCTCCTTCGGGAATGGGAAGAGACGATTTTGAACATAGAGAAGTGTTCCCATGCAGAGAGAAATCCCGGCAAACAAGAAAAGAGTGACCAGGAGGGAACGAACCGACGGAATTCGTAAACGGAATGTCTCTTTCAAATTCACTTTCAGATAAATCGCAAAGGCAACCGGAAGCGTTAAGAAAATCGCAATCTCGGTGATGATTAATCCGGAAATAAGGTCCCGCATTTGAAGGGGGATTCCCACATAAATCAATATTGCGAGAGAAATCATAGAAAAGAACAATGCTTCCGATGAATCGGGGATCCTCTTCGGGAGGATGTTGGATCGTTTGAAGGAAAGGCCAAAAGATGATGCATCTCCAAACAACACTTCTTCTCGTCCAAAAAGTTTGATAGCGCTAAAGATCGCAACAGAAGCAAGAAACGTGATCGAGAAGAAAACGATGAATATATGCTGCCAGCTGAGTATTCCCAGCATCAATTCTTTAAAGAGCAATACGACATTTGCGATCGGCATCGTCAACCAAAATCCCTCCAGCCGGATGCCGGGTATAGAGGAAATCATCGCAGGCAATGTTGCCACAAGGTAAAACGGAGTCACGAGATTTTGCGCCTCCTTAAAAGAGCGCGCAAAAGAAGCAATTGCCATCATGATGCCGCTAAAAAAGATTGCCAGCGGAATCATGCAAAGAAACATGATGAACATGTAGCTGATTGGAATTTTGATTTGGATCGCTTCGGTCAACCCGCTGAAAATTCCAAACGCAAAGGTTGCCATCATGCTTCCGAGATTCAAAAGCCCTGTAATCAAGGCGATCAGGCTGACGGTCAAAAATTTTCCCAGAACAATTTCGCTTTTTGTGGCCGGGCTTGTCAGGATCGTTTCCAGTGTTCCTCTCTCTTTTTCTCCCGCGGTCATATCGATGGACGGGTAAAGAGCGCCCACCAGAATCATGAAGACCATGAGCATCGGCAGGAACCGGCTGATTACAAAGCCACCCATGCGCCGCTTGGTCGCGACGTTCACTTCTTCAATCTGGACAGGTCTGACAAACTCATGGCTGAGGTCCTGCCTTTCAAGACGTTGAGCCAGCATCTCCTTCGCAAAATTTTCTACGATCAGCCGGACGCGATCCAGGTTCGTTGCTGCTTCATCGTTCGACCGGTCATACAAAAGCTTGATTTTTGCCGTTTTATCATTTTCGACCAAATCTAAAAAATCGGCCGGCGCTTGCAAAACAAAATCGATTTCCCCCGCCCTTACATCTTCCGATGGATTCCGGCTCCGTACGATTTCAATCCTTTGCTCCGCTTTGATCCGGCGCATCAGATTGGATTCTTCAGGAATATGGACAAGCGCAATCCTGACCGTCTTTTGCTCCATCTTGACCTGCTGGCTCGTGGCAAGCGAATTTACGAAAAGCATTAAACCCGGATAAAGCAATAACGGAATGATGATCATTGTGAAAAGCGTTCGACGATCCCGCAGAGTATCGAGAACTTCTTTCCTGAAAATGCTATTGATTTTGTTGAATCTCATGTTGTTCAACCAGGGAAAAGAAAACATCCACGAGAGTTTGTTTTCCTGTTTTGGATTTCAAACCGTCCAGCGTATCGAATTCCAGAATTGCGCCGTCATGAATAATCGCAACGCGGTCGCAAAGGATTTCGGCTTCCGTCATGTAGTGAGTGGAAAAGAGAATGCACTTTCCTTCCTGCTTTGCAGAACGGATGAAATCGAGGATCGTTTTGCTGCTGATAATGTCGAGTCCTGCCGTGGGTTCGTCCAGAATGATGACGGGAGGATCATGGAGTAGTGTTCGGGCAAGATTGACGCGTTGTTTCTGCCCGGTGGAGAGTTTGTCGCAATGGCTGTTCTGGAAGGATTTCATGTCGAAGAGTTCAAACAATTTCTCCGTTCTCGCGCGGATGGATTCTTCCGGCATCTCATGAAGTCTTCCAAAGAAGCGGAGCACTTCGCGCGGAGTTAAACGGCCGTAGAGACCAGTGCCACCGGTCAGGAACCCCAGTTTCTTTCGCACCTCCAATGAGTCTCGAGTAACATCAAAACCGGAAACCCGAGCTTGCCCTGCAGTGGGTGCAAGTACTGTGGCAAGAACACGCAAGGTCGTCGTTTTACCCGCGCCGTTCGGACCGAGCAATCCAACAATTTCGCCGTATTCACAGGAGAGCGAAAGATCGGTCACCGCGTGAACGACTCCCCTGGCTTTGTCCAGGTAGTCTTTACTCAGCTTTTCGACTTCAATCGCAGGCATGCCGGAGGACTAGTCCTGTCTACCTTCAATTGCCAGAAGCAGAATTCCTGCGGCAAGCGCAAGACGGCGGTCCAGGCGCCTCCCTGTATCTTTAGTAAGATCCATCGTTGCACGGTAAAGGAACGGATTGAATTGCTGCTGAAAAGTGCCCACTTCCTGGCCAGCCACCACAAAATGATATTTCTGCGGAATCAAATTCGTTAAGAAACGCCGCAAAATCGCTAACGCCGTGGAATCTTCCTCCACTTTTCCGATCAACAGACCATTGGGATCGTAGATTTCCCATTCGTCTCTGAGGATCGACTTCAATCCCTTTCGCTTGATTGAGCCGGCTTTCTCGCCGGAAGGTGTTTCTAGAACATCGAAGGTTGGTGATATGTCAATAATCTGTTGAGTTCGAATCGCAAGCACCTGATTAGTCTTTGCTTCGTCCGAATAGACGCGAATGTCTTCGCGGATCTTAAAGGCTTTTTGCTCGCTGAAGAGCAAGAGTCGCTGGTTGGTATCGTAAACGCGAAACGCGCCGCCGGCCAGTTTGAAAAATTGCTTTCGAAACTCAAAGATATGCTGATCAACAGGTAGCATAGTCATCCCCCTTCAAAGTTCGGAGTGATTGTAATTCCTGCGCAACGGGAATTCAAGAAGGGATGCTCACCGTGCAAATTGCGGCCAACCATTCAACATTACGAGGCATTTGCCCTTACCGCTCGTTTCCATCTATACTCCGAACGAGGCCAGAAAAATACCTTCTTTCGTAAGTCTACTTGGCGTTCGCCGGCATGGGTACATACATCAATGACAAGAGAACGGATTACTAGATTCTTTCTCTGGTGGCGGTTCTAGGTTTCTCGATCTGGGTTGGGGGAACGTTGTTTAACATGCTTGTGATCGTCCCTCTTTGGAGCGTATCTGCCGAATCTCTACAATCCTTTTTAAAAGAGACCGATTTTGAACGAACCATCTTTCACTTTTTCGGTCCGCCATGGATGGCGGTGCGCGTCGTTCCAATTTTCAGCGCACTGGCAGCAGCTTGGCCCTTCAGATTTCATCGGCTTCACTTACTGGTCAGCGCGCTTTGCATGACCTCCGGTATTATTTACACGATCGTCTACATTTACCCCATTAATGAAGTTCTATTTTTTCAGGCCGGGGGTTCTCACAGTCCAGAAGAAATAAAAGCTATGGCGGATCAGTGGGTATTCGCCGATCGCCTCCGCTTTAGTGTTCTGGTTATCGGATACATTTCGCTTTTGCGAGCCTTCAGTAAGCCCCTGCCCAAAGAGCCCACAGTGTAGCCATGCCGGCAAACAAGTAGATGCAGCGGACGGCGCCTCGGCCTCACTCAGTCATGCCGGCTGCTTGTCGGCTCACATTCCATGGTGGTAAAAGTTTGCGCAGCTTTGGAGTCATTTGGAAAAGTGAATGGCTTGCCGCAAATGAACCCGCAGAATTTTGAGCTTTTTTTTGATGTTTAGGATAGACCACAAGCGTGGCAAAGCTGCAACGGCTTTGCGTGAATTTTACGATTGTCAAACAAAGAGTGGCCGGCGGTAATCACCATGGTGGTCTTATTTCAGGAAATCGATTGATTCTGCGAAGCTCGCGGATGGTGAAACACCGCAGGCAAGTTTTTTTACCAACATTCAGCATACGGATTTGGATAGTTAACCGCCTCCAGAAAATTCGTGTAGAATCCATTCGATGAAGATTCTTTACGCGTTAGTTGCCGCCGCGATTCTAGCTCTTGGTATACTCCACATGGCAACGACCTTCCGGCTCTCCTCTAGCGCCATCAGCAAGGTCTGGTTCTTTGGTGCGGGTATTGCTCTCGCCCTCGCCGGAGTCTTGAACTTCCTGAATCGCCGATACGGCCTTGGGGCTTTCGGATTGCGCGCTGTATGCATCGGTACCAACCTGTTCATGCTCTGTTTCGCCGGTATCGCCGGACGCATCACAGGCGCAAGCCTGGCCGAGCAAATCGTAATGCTGGCTGTGCTGACTTCCGCTCTCGTCCTTTCGGCACTTCATTCTGCTAGCATCGGCCCTCGAATGCCTGAAGCATGAGCTAGAGTTTTGTAACACTCAAATTCCTGCTGTGGGCCGTGACACGTCGTTGTGTGATTCATGATGCAAAGTATGCGTTCAACTAAAATTCAAGCTTAGACTGATCCAGCGGATATGTTACTTTTTTCCCTTCCAGACGCGCAAAAGAGGAAAGGGTGTGCGATTTGACCTGATTTGCATTCACAATATGCAATACTTCCACACCCCGGGCCACTAATGCATCAGAAACAAGCATGCGGTGGCATTTCGCGTAGTATGCTTCGGCACACATCAAAGCGATTCTTTCTTTCCAACCGAAATCGATTACTTTCAACAATGCTTCTTCGAAGGCCGCTGTCTGCATATAATCCGCATAACCTCGAAAACCCGGATTCTTCCAGGCAAGATTGACACTCTCGGCGGACGGCTTTCTCAGCCCGCCGAGTTCCGGAATGTGAAGATATTCCATTCCTGCTTCCGTCACAGAATTTTGCAGCGTTGTTTTGTCAAATTGAGGATTCCACCGGGAACGTGGAATCGTACGGATATCGATCAACATGGAGATGGAATGGTGATGCAACATTCCAAGGAATTCTCTTTCGGATCGCGTGGAATGTCCGATCGTGTAAATCACAACCTAATCCTACACAACCGGAGCTTCCCTTTCAAAAATGTAATGATCCGTCAAGAGTTCTGTAATTGTCTCCGATTATCATCGGAAAGTACGAAAGGAGAAACGCAAGATGAAAATTCGACCCAAAAAATTCCTTTTCCTGTTTTTGTTGACTGTAACGACAGCAACCGCTCATTCTCCGGAGTTTACGAATCAGTTTTTTGAGGAGAGCTGTAAATTTACATCAACGGGACGGAATCCGTATTTCATTCTGTTGCCCGGACATCAGATTGTCCTGGAAGGAGACGATGAAGGAGAACTTGTGCGCGTCGTAGTAACGGTGCAGGATAAAATAAAAATCGTGAATGGTGTTGAGACAAGAGTTGTGAAGGAACGCGAAACGGTCGACGGCGAATTAGTGGAAATTTCCAGAAACTATTTCGCAATCTGCAAAAAGACAAACAGCGTCTTCTATTTTGGCGAAGATGTGGATATTTACGATAATGGAGAAGTTGTCAGCCATGACGGTTCCTGGCTGGCCGGTGTGAATGGAGCGCGGCCCGGTATCATCATGCCGGGTACGCTGCTCCTCGGAGCAAGATATTTTCAAGAAACCGCGCAAGGAGTGGCTCTGGATAGAGCAGAAATTACAAGATTGGATGCTGCCATTACGACTCCTTCTGGCCATTTCACCGATTTGCTGAAAACGAAAGAGACGTCTCCTCTCGAACCGGGTCACGTCTCGATTAAGTTTTATGCCCGTGGAATCGGCCTGATCAAAGATGGCACAGCGGAGTTGATCAGCTTTGATGCAAATGCGAGTACGGTAGATGCGGATAGGTAACGTGTTACGAACTGGCCCAGGGCAAACTTTCCGTAGCGAAATTGGGACCGGATGGTGTTTAATACCAGTACTGAAATCCGGCATGCGAGTTCTGGTAATTGAAGACGATGACACCATCGCATCCTTTATCACCAAAGGATTGGAACAATCCGGCATGGCCGTTGATAACGCGTCGAACGGTGAAGAGGGACTGCAACTGGCATTGAGTTTTCCTTATGATGCTGCAATTGTGGACATCATGTTGCCGAAGCTGGACGGCTTGACGTTGGTGCAAAGGATGCGGGAAAAGAAAATGAGCACGCCGGTGATCATCCTGAGCGCAAAGAGATCGGTGGACGACCGCGTCAGAGGATTGCAATCCGGAGGCGATGATTATCTGGTAAAACCTTTCGCCTTCTCAGAACTCCTGGCGCGGGTGCAGGCCTTGATCCGCCGTAGCGGCAACATTTCTCAGGAAACTTATCAGCTCACAGTGGACGATCTCAGCATGAATCTTCTCACTCGCGAAGTACTGAGAGGAGAGCAGGTCCTTGATTTGCAACCTCGTGAATTTGCGCTGCTGGAATACCTCATGAGGTCTGCCGGACGCGTCGTTTCCAAAACAATGATCCTGGAACACGTCTGGAATTACAGTTTCGATCCTCAGACCAATGTTGTCGATGTCCTTGTTTGCCGCCTTCGAAACAAGGTGGATAAAGATTTTCCGGTGAAGTTGATTCATACAATCAGAGGCGTTGGATATGTTCTTAAAAAACATTAACGAAGCCCGGAAGAAGATCAGTTTCCGCATTTGGTTCTGGTATTCCAGTCTCCTGGTTTTGAGCGGCTTCGCTCTATTTTTGCTGGTCCATTTTTTCCTCTCCTCTTCTCTGATCCAACAGGATCGAAACAGCGTTGAATCTGAACTCAACGCGCTTACAACCATGTATCAAAAGGAAGGATTGGATGCAGTTCGGGAAGAACTAGAAAAGCAGAATGAACTCTTTTTCATTCGCGTGGTGGGAGCAAATAAGAATATTTTGCTTTCAAGCGATCCAAATTCTTTTGAAGACTATGACCTGAATGAAATCGATAAAGCTGTCGCGTCAGCCAACGGCTGGATCACGATTCCGGAAGTCAGGCAACAAGATGAGCTGAAGATTCTTGAGCCAACCGAAGTACTGGACATAGCAACGGCGCGCATGCCTGATGGCGTTTTGTTGCAAGTGGGAAAGACCTCGGAACATAGACAAGATTTGCTTGCGCGTTTTCATTTCATCACAGTCCTTGTCATGGTCCCGTTGATTCTCGTGGTGGGAGCTGTTCTTGCGTTTCGAAGTCTTCAACCGCTACGGACGCTAATCAATACAGTCAAAGCGGTTCAGGCAGGAAAAATCGGGAGACGGGTTCCGATAGGCCGCACTCAGGATGAACTGAATGAACTCGCGATGCTTTTCAATGAAATGCTTTCCAAAATCGAAAACCTCATTGAAGGAATGAAAAATTCGCTGGACAACGTTGCACATGATTTGCGTACGCCAATTACAAGGCTTCGCGCAATTGCTGAAACGGCCGTGGAATCAGATGCCAGCAAAGAACGGTATCGCGAAGCTTTGCTGGATTGCATGGAAGAATCGGATCGCATCCTGGCAATGCTAAACACGTTGATGGACATTTCAGAAGCGGAAACCGGTTCCATGAAATTGAATATCGAAAATGTGAGT
The DNA here is from genome assembly GCA_022616075.1 of bacterium. Taxonomy (NCBI): domain Bacteria; species bacterium. The sequence goes on along the minus strand of JAKEFK010000196.1, from coordinate 4,829 downwards.
GTTTCAGAGTTGTTTGAGGATACCGTTGATCTGTACCAGTACGTCGCGGAGGATCAGGGTCTTCGAATCACAAAGCTGTGCCAGCCGGACCTTCATCTTACGGCCGACAGGCACAGACTCCGGCAAGTTCTCGCAAATCTGTTGGACAACGCAGTGAAGTACAACAAGCCGGGCGGAGAGATCCATTTGAAATCTTACCAGGATAAAGAAGGTGAGGTTGTCATCCTGGTTCAGGACACCGGAATTGGAATATCAGAAGAAGAACTCCCACGAATCTGGGACCGTCTCTATCGAAGCACTCAGAGCCGCAATAAAAAGGGGATCGGTTTAGGTTTGAGCCTTGTACGCGCGATCGTAGAAGCGCACGGTGGAGTCATTGCAGCACACAGTCATCCGGATAAAGGCAGTACTTTCGAGATACGGCTCAAGCAAGTGGCGATCCCCGGCAGTGTCAGCGCGACCGCTGCCGAACGAATTCTGCAAAGTGAAACAACAGTTCGCCTCTCGCTTTCAAGGGACGAATAGACTGCTCAGCGGTATCGATCAATTCGTTCGCAAGCTGCCGCGCGCCCTCTAAACCGCAAAAACTGATAAAAGTAGTTTTACCCGTATCCTTTCCCGTGTCTTTCCCAATCACAGAAGGATCGGAAGTAGCATCCAGAATATCGTCCGTTATCTGGAAAGCGAGACCAAGATTTTTTGCAAAATTTAGAACTGCGTGCCGTTCCACCTCTCGCGCTTTCGCAAAAGAAGTTCCCATTTCAGCACAGGCAATGAAAAGTGCTCCTGTTTTGTGACTGTGTATGAATTCCAAAGTTTCCAGATCGATTCGCAAATCCTTGGAGGCCAGATCCACAATCTGACCACCAATCAATCCTTCGGAGCTGATGGAGCGCGAAAGAATAGAAACAAATTGCGCCGATAAAGTTGGGCTGAATAAGGATTGCTTATAGTTTGCAAGAATCCCATACGCCCGGTTTAGAAGATAGAGCGCAGCGAGAATGGCCGTATCTTCTCCAAAAACGAGATGATTGGCCGCTTTGCCTCTCCGTAATGTAGCTCCATCCATGCTGGGCAGATCATCCAGTATTAAAGAACAGGTATGAACCAGCTCCAGAGTACATGCCGCATCCAGCAACTCTTCTTCATCTACCTTGAAAATGGAAGCCACTGCCATGGCAAAGACCGGCCGGATTCGCTTCGCGTCCGCGAACAATGAATAACGAACACTCTGATGCAGTTTTTTTGGTTCAACGTCTTCCCCGGGAATCAGCTCTTGCAAGCGGCCCTCGATCTGTTTTTGCTTTTCGCGCCAGTAAGTCTCAAAAAGACTCATGATGTTTTCACTTCAGAATCGCGCAAGCCTGCATCCAGCAAATGTTTCCGGACCGCCGTAGACAGATCTTCGATTTTTGCTTCCTGCGAGACATCAATCATGGGCATAATCTTGAGATAAATATCACCGGGCCTGGCCAGAATGCTTCCCGCAGGCATCAGCTCAAAAGTTCCCATAATCGCAACTGGAACGATGGGTACATTCAATTTTTTCGCGAGCGTGAAACTTCCGCGCTTGAATTTGCGCAGAAGTCCATCCCTTGTTCGTGTGCCTTCTACGAAAACAAACAACGAAACATTCCTGCGGATTCCTGAAGCTGCCTTCAGCAGACCGCGCTGGGCTTTCTTTGTATTCTTGCGGTCGATCGGTATGTTTCCCGCAAGATACAAATGCCATCCCAGGAAAGGGATCGTAAAGAGTATCTGCTTGGCCATGATACGAAATTGCGCCGGCAGATAGCCGAACATGGCAGGAATGTCGATTGTACTCTGGTGATTTCCCGCAAAAATCACAGCATGATCTTTGGGAATGTTTTCAGCGCCGATGACGTGAACACGAATGCCTACGCCCCAGAAAATGAACCGGGACCAGTACCGCGCAAAATGATGCGAGGTTCGCCCGGATCTGTCAAATAACGCAGCAATGCTGGAAAGCAACCCCAGTATGACTGTGGCTAAGCCGAAAAGCGGCAGAAACAATGCACATCTCATATCGTATAAAGTAGCATAGCTACTTTGCTACTAGCTGATTTCCTCAGCAATCTTTTCCGCAGCTTTTACAGGATCAGCCGCCGCAATGATCGGGCGTCCGATCACAAGATAATCAGCGCCCGCCTTTAGCGCTTCAGACGCGGAAGCGGTCCGCTTTTGGTCCCCTGCAAAATCGGATGCGCTTCGAATACCGGGAGTCACTAGAAGAAAAGGAGTGGAGTATTTCGCGCGTAAAGAGACAAGTTCCTGCGGAGAACACACGAGGCCATGCACGCCGGAAGAGTGAGCAAGATGGGCAAGCCGTTGCACGTGATCTGGGATCGAATGTTCGATTCCGAACTCCTCCAGCGAATCAAAGCTGGTCAAAACAGTAACCGCCAGCAAACGGCAGGATGCATTCGAAGATTCCAATTTCTCCATGCATTGTCTTAGCATCGCAGAACCACCGGAAGCGTGCACTGTTAATAGAGAAACACCAAGCTGACCGGCATTCGAAACAGCCTCGGCCACAATTGTCGGAATATCGTAAAACTTCAAGTCCAAAAAGACTTGACCATGTTCTAACACTTCTCTGACAAAATCCGGCCCCTCTCTGGTAAATAATTTCATTCCAATCTTGAAAAATGGAAACACGGTTGCGACCGATTCTGCCAGATGCAAGGCGCTTTCTGCATTATCCAGATCCAGAGCTACGATCACCTTGTCTCGATTTTTCATGAGGATTGCAACGCTCCGATCAAACTACTGATCCTATCAATCTTTCTCATGGAACAATAATCTCGCAACTCTCGAACGAGCCGAACAGAAACCGTCGGATCATAGAAGTTCGCAGTGCCGATTTGGACCGCCGACGCGCCAGCCATCATGAATTCAATCACATCAAAAAGATTCGCAATCCCACCCATTCCAATTACCGGAACTGGCAACGCGCGCGAAACCTGATGCACCATTCGCAGCGCCACCGGTTTGATCGCAGGTCCTGACAAACCGCCCGTTACATTTCCCAGGATCGGTTTCCCGTTCCAGTGATCGATCGCCAGAGACCAGAGCGTATTAATCAACGACAGCATGTCCGCACCCCCATCCACGGCTCGTTTGGCAATTTGTACAATGTCGGTTACATTCGGACTGAGCTTGGCAATCACGGGTCGGTCAGTCGCATCCTTTACAGCGCGAATCACCTGATAGGTCAACTCAGGATCGACTCCAAAATGCATTCCTCCCTTCTTCGTGTTAGGAGAGGAAATGTTTACCTCAATCGCGTTGATTCTCCGGACCCCCCGGAATCGCGCTGCCGTTGCAGCATACTCTTCCAATGTGTTCCCCATCACGTTGGCCACGATCGCGATATCGTAGCGCGAAAGATGAGGTAGTTTTTCATTCAGGTAAGCTTCGACGCCAATGTTTTCAATTCCAATCGCATTCAACATGCCGGAAGCAGTTTCAAAAATTCTGTGCGGTGGAGTGCCCATCCTCTTGTGCAGCGTTAAGCTCTTTGAAACGATCCCGCCCAATTGATTCAAATCCAGCAAATCAATCAGCTCCAGGCCATATCCAAAGCATCCACTCGCCGTCATGATCGGATTTTTTAGCGTCAGACTGCCAAGACGAACGGAAAGATCGGGATTCATATCATTACCACCGTTGAAGGGAAAATCGGACCGTCTTTGCAACACAGGTAATATGTGGTCTGGCCATCCGGAGTGACTCCAGGGATCGGACATCCGATACAGATTCCAACACCGCATCCCATGGTCTCTTCCATGGAAAGATAGGCTGGAACGCCATATCTTTCAGCGATACTTTTAACGACGCGCATCATAGGACCAGGGCCGCAGGCGTAAATCACGCTGTCGCTGGGGGATTCGTCCAGATCTTTTTCCAGAAGCTGCGTTACAAAACCATGATGGCCTGCCGATCCATTGTCCGTTGCAATTTTCAGTATGTGACTGAGCTGATTTAATTCCTCGATATAAATTAGTTCCTCAGCGCTCCTGGCTCCGTAGTAGGTGTTCGGGAAAATGCGATGCTGATTCAGCACTCGGTTAAAAAAAGGAAAGGGGGCTATCCCGATTCCGCCTCCCACCACCAGTGCCCGACTTCCCTCAACGACGGGAAACGAATTCCCGAGTGGTCCAAGACAAAGTAGATGCTGGCCCGGTAACGACTGCGAAATCAATCTGGTTCCCACGCCAATTGCTGTATACGCAAACTCCAACAACTCGCCGTCCCGCACGGCAGCGATGGAAAATGGTCTTCGCAAAAGAGACTCGCCGCTGTACTGCGGGCGAATCATGCAAAACTGTCCGGGTCGCGCTATCTTTGCGATTTGAGGGGCCTCAACTCTAATTCTGTAGTACTTTCCGCCGAGACAAATATTCTCCACAATCGGCGCCAGTAAATCGAATTTCTTGAACATAAAGGGCATAGTTTACCACGGTACTGCAGTGTGGTGCGGGCGACTCGCCCGCCTGTTACGATAGTGCACAGACTTTTGCTTTTGCGGACGAGTCGTCCGCACCACATTCCAAACACAACTTTCATTTTTCACAGCTTCAGTCGCCCTCACCACACTACAATTTCCGAACGATGGACACGTCTTTACAATCAAGCAGCAGTTTGGAAATCGTTTTCTTCAGCACAGGATGAACAAAATTCGGAGCAATTTCGTTCATCGGTTCGAGCACAAAACGGCGGTAAGGAACTTGCGGATGCGGAAGGATAAGGGATGGAGTCTCCAGAACAACATCATCATAAAAAAGAATATCAATGTCGATCACACG
>JAKEFK010000195.1 GCA_022616075.1 bacterium | reverse complement strand
GTGTAAAACTCGATCTCGAGCCGGCCATCGGAGTCCCTGATTGCTGCTGGCATCGCATAGTTCGCCAGGACTGAACCCTGGTTTAAATCTTCCTTGGTAAGCAGCTCCTTGTCACGCATACTTACTTTGAGCAGCCGAAACAAAATGGCAATCTGGGTGGCGGTAAGCGTTTGATTTTTAAGGAAATTGATTTCCTCCAGAATCTTATCGAAGCCATTCCGGTCGGCGGATGAAAAGATTTTGCCGTTCACAAACACGTAATGGTAAGAAACGTGACCATGACTCCCCCGTTCTTCCACGTAAACCACCGAAAAATAATCCGGCAATGATGCAAACGGAAGCGGAATCACATCCACATCCTTTTCAGACAGGGAAAGATTCGTTTCCAAATGTTTTAGGACGGACTGCATTGTTTCATTCATTTCAAACTTTTACTTCACATCAGTGATTATCCAGATTCCCTTCGCTCCGCAAATATTCCGAATTCTGCCCGCCGGGCGCATTCAACAACATTTGCCGCAATTCTTCCGGATCTGTGGTAACCGGTGGATTCTGATCTAAGCGGTCCTGAATCGTTCTGACCACACGTCTTAAATTAGGATCGTTCCGGTAGAGATCGTGCAAATGCTCATAGCTGCCGTTGGATGGCCCCAAAACCAGTGTGCGCAAAACCCATCTCATATCGTCCGCGGTAGGGGGCGTTCCTGTTTCAGCAAGTTGACCCGCATAATAGGCGCGATATCGGAAGAAGCGCTTCGGCTTGCAGGACTCCGTTCAGGGATGCGTTTCCTGGACGTTGCCGCAGGCAGCGGCGCACTGAGTGTTCCCGCTGCACGATTGGGCGCAGAAGTACTTTCAGTCGACATCTCTCCCAATATGCTACAGCGGCTTGAGCAACGCGCTCGAAAAGAGAATCTCAGTATACAAATAATCTTGGAGCATCCGGTTATAGCGATGTGGCGTTGCGCGATGCAATTAACGCCGGCGAATTGCTGGGACCGCGCATTCAGGTTTCGGGGCCATCGATAGGAATGACGGGAGGCCACTGTGACAACAACCTTTTGCCATCCGAGTTTCAACACAAAGCAGAGGGTGTGGCGGATGGGCCATGGGAGGTTCGCGCCAAAGTGCGAGAGAACGTGAAGTACGGAGCGGACGTCATTAAGTTTTGCGCCACCGGCGGTGTGTTGTCAAAAGGAACCGATGTCGGTGCGACACAGTACACATCGGAAGAAATGACGGCGCTGATCGATGAAGCGCATCAATTAGGCCGAAAGGTCGCAGCACATGCGCATGGAACGGACGGCATCAAGATGGCAATCCGCGCCGGCGTCGATTCTGTTGAACACGCAAGTCTGCTGGATGACGAAGCAATCTCGCTCGCGAAAAAAAGTGGTGTAGCGCTTAGCATGAATCTGTACAGCAGCCAGTACATCATTGAAGAAGGTCAGAAGATTGGTGTGTTGCCGGAATCGATCAACAAAGCAAAGTCGGTTCATGAAAAACGGTTACAGAGTTTTCGCCGCGCGCATGCAGCCGGTGCATTTGTGGTATTCGGCACCGATTCGGGAGTCTATCCGCATGGGCAGAATGCAAAACAATTCGCGTTGATGATTCAAAACGGAATGACTCCGCCCGCGGCAATTCAAGCTGCAACGATTCACGCGGCAAAGGTCCTGAACTGGAGCAATGATGTCGGCAGCATTGAACCGGGAAAGTTTGCGGACTTGATCGCCGTGGAAGGAAATCCGTTAAGCGACATAACTCTGCTGGAACATGTGCGGTTTGTCATGAAGGATGGCACGATCATCCGGAACGACATCAAGAATTAACGCAAAGACGCCAGGCGTAAAGACGTTTAATTTTTTCCTTTGCGGCTTCGCGGCTTTGCGTTGAAAAAACTCCCCCGGACACTCAATGAACTGAAAGGACCCTCAGAATTTTGTGACCCCTAACTCCGCCTCTTAGACGAGATAGGTCTGGCAACGGGTTTGCTAAGTGCAGAATTGCAATGAACTTCAACTATGGGGTTAAACAATTTCATGCAAGTCAATTTCCTTCGGCGTCTACTTTATCTATTTGTGATTCTACTTTTTACACAGCCCGCTTTTGCTCAGCGTCTCGTTGCCAGAAAGTTGTTCGATCATGCGAGAGCAATTCGGGTGATTGGCGAGACAGCATATGTGGTTTCTGGTTCCGGCCTTTTTATCTATGACATCACGGATAGAGCTCATCCGAATCTACTTTCCAGTTTACTGATCAACAACAACTCGTCTTTCGATTTGGAAGTCTCGCCTCCTCATGCGTATGTCTTATCCGGTGAGGTGCATTTCGAGAATTCCACCATTACTGTTGTGAATATTGCGAATCGCGCGAAACCAGTTATCGTCTCGCAATATCAGGACTTCACAGGGACTCAAGCAAAGGATTTTATCCTGCGCGGCGAAACGTTGATTGTATCCAACGCAAATCATCTGGATTTTCTGACCGTGTCGGACCCCCGGGAAATACGCAAGATCACCAGTTTGCACGTTACGCCGGAAGGAGGCACGATTCAATCTTTTACGCGCGACGGTTTTGTGCTTTATGCGAGCTACAGGTATTTGAATCGCTCCGGAGTCGTTGCAGTTGATACGGTGAATCGGCGCAACCCCAAAATTCTTTCGCGGATCAAATATGCTGGAAACGATAAGGATCGTCCGGTTCCAATTTCGTTAGCCGTCAGCAATCATGTGCTGTATGTAGGCCGGAACGGTCAAAAGATTTCCTTTTATGATGTCAGCAATCCTGCAAATCTGAAAAGCAGTGGAACGCTGAGTGTCACAGCATTCGGCTTGATGGCAGAGAGCAATTTTCTTTTTGCACAAACCTCGGATCAAAAAGTGGCCGTTTATGACATCACCACTCCGCTGTCGCCGCGACTTGTGCGTGAAGTCGAGTGGTCGGGCAGTACAACAGGCATGGACTTCGATCCGGTACAATTGAACGCTTTTGTGCAATGGACGGAATTGGGGCGCTCCGGATTCGCGATTTTGAAGTTCAAAAACGACGGCACGTACGAGGTCCAATCCAGCAAACCGTCGGTTTATGGTTCGGATGTGGAAGAAAAGGATGGCGTGACTTTCATCACCGGCTCGAACAAGCTGGCATCCGTTGAGCGTGTGCCTGGCAGAAAAGACGTAAGAGAACTGGGAAACATAGCCTTTTTTGAATTGTTGGGTTCCATGGAGATCCGGAATTCGCGAGCTTATATCAGCACGGTTGATTCAGAGTCCAAACCGGGTATTCGAATCGTTGATGTTTCCGATCCGGCTCACATGCAGGAACTCGGATACCTCGAATTGGATGCTGCAGAAGTGCCTCCCGAAACCAGCCAGCCGCGCTTTGATGTTCAGCAAAACGTGATGGTCCTCGCGCTGAAAAAAACGGGATTGGCAATTTACAATGTATCGAACGGTGCTTTTCAGCATGTTTCTACATTCCAAACGCCAGCTAAGGAGCTATCCCTCAACGCGACCATCCGCGATGGCATTGCATTCTTATGCACATCCCGTCTCAATGCTGATACCCCCAACAATGAGCTGAATCTTTATACGATTGATGTGCAAAATCCGGCAAGGCCAAAGATGATCGCAAAATTCCGGAATTTCGATACAGGCGATATCATCAATGATCTTAAAGTTGACGGCAGTTTCTTGTACATAGCCGGAGCTGAGCGAGGCAGCTTGCAGAGGCAGCACGGATCGGGCAAGTTGTACATTTTTTCCATCGAAACACCTGAAAAGCCTGTCCTGCTGTCTAAAACCTTTACGGGATCGGGTCCGCAAAGTAAATCAGGTGATGCGGAAGAGATTAAGATTCAATCCGATGTTGCGTACTTGGCCGATGGAGTCGATGGGATTACCATATTCGATTTATCCGACAAATCGAATCCAATACGCGTGGGAACTTTGAACACACCCTCCTTAGCGCGGGGTGTCTCACTCGATGATCAGAATCAAATTCACGTTGCAGATTCGGTATGTTATCTCTTGTTTCGCTGAGTCCTTAACGCATTGCTGAATAGTGCCAGCGTTTTGATACGATCGGCGTGAAAGAACTGATGGGATAGTTTCATCCACAGTTCAGGATTGCGCCATGGTGGAAACCGACGGTTCAAGCACCAATTGCGTCGGATTGGTCGATACATGTATAGTCGATACATATATATGGAGGTGCCTAATGGGATTTCCCAAATTGCCGACAGTAGGAGGGTTCAAGGTTGATGTGGGTCTAACGGGTGGGACTTCGGACGAATTTGACGGCACGGCAAAAGCAAGATCGAAACGAGATCGTAATATTGAAAAATCGGTGTCTCGCGCGGATGAACGAGATCGCGATCCCAAAGCTATAAAAAGTGAACAAGACGAAAAGAATCTTCAGGCCGCTAAAAAACTCAAAATAGGTGCTCAAGAAGGTGGCGAGGAAGTGAAAACGATTGCCAGTCAGAACGCTCAAATCATGCGGCAATATCTCGACGCGAAATTAAAAGAAAAAAATAGAAGCGAATAGAGAACCATTTCGGATTTGATGCCGCCTGCCTTTGGCTGGCCTAGTTCTGGCAACCAACCGATTCTGGCCAGCGAGGCGCCGGCGCTGAAAACGCCAAGACACTCTCTCTCAACTCTCCAAAGCAACGCGAGTTGCTAGAAAAACAATTCCGGTATCCTGCAAGTCCTCATCGGATATATTGTCTCGACTTACAACGCTCTCATTGCTGTTGGCAAAGGACTTGCTCCAAGCGGTTCCAAATGCAAAGGAGAAACAACTGTCTTCAGAATAGTTCTGATTCAAGCGGAGCGCTTCAGGTCAATTGCACGCTTTCGTCTTTGCCTCCCGGAGCGAACCGTCATGTTCGAATCATTAGAGAAGTATTGGGTTCGGTGGTTGATGGCACAAAGGTAAACTTCGCCGCTAATGCGGATCCTAACAATACAGTCCGAAGCGAAATGATCAGAATAATACAGCGTTCGTGATCACGACTTTACGCGCGATATCGGAGGTGCAGTTAACGGGTTCTGTGACTGCTCGCTTCACTCGTGGTAAGAGCGAAACGCATATTGGACCGATAGATTGTGAATTAGGCGTGGCGGTCGACCTTGCACTAACCGTGAAAAACAATGGCCCCTATCCATCCAAACCTGTTCGCGTTGCTACTCAGTGGCCATCGAATTTTATTTCTGAAGGTATCGGTTCTTGCTTTGATTCCTGTCTTGTTCCGGCGCTGAATCCCGGGCAAACCGTCTCCATCAAGGTGACCGGGGCCGTTAGCGCAAACAGCCCGGATGTTGTATCATCGGCAATTTCAACGTTGGATCCTGCTCAAACCCTGTTTGATTCGATCGTCAACAACAACCAGATCACTTTAGGGGTGTGCTTGTAAGCCTGCTGCTTTGCATCTCTGCGCCTTTGCGTTAAAAATTCTTGCGCCTCCATGCCAACTTTTTTCGTCCTGATTCGGTCTAAAACGTAATGAAGAAGATACCATTCTTATGTCTGTTTCTCCTTTTTGTTACGGGCATTGGCTTTGCTGGCCACAAAAGACGGGTTGAAGATCATGTTCTTGTTTCCGAATCCTTTCCAGCAATTCGAATACAAGTGGATCCGGCCGCGTAACCAGGTAAGGCCCCCGCCATGTAAAAGGCCAGGAATCCCATCCAGAACGTCTTGCAACTCTTTTGAAAATCATCGATCGTTAGAAGACATTTAGGCGGCTGCTGTTCAGCGAAAGAACACAAAGTTCGCAAAGTTCGCGAAGACCAATCTGAGATGTTACATTTTAGGTTGATGAAGATTGATTCGACCATTCAAATGAACAACGGGGTTAACATACCGCGCCTGGGACTTGGCATGTATAGAAGTCCTCAAGGTCAAAAGTCGTTCAGCACTGTGTCTTATGCTCTGCAATTTGGTTACAGGCATATTGATACCGCGGCGCTTTACAACAATGAACGCGAGGTGGGGGACGCCGTGGAGGAGTCCGGAATTCCACGCGAGCAGATTTTTGTAACAACAAAGCTCTGGAACGACGATCACGGTTATGACAAAGCTTTGCGCGCGTTCGAGAAGAGCATGAAGGAATTGAATCTCGGTTATATCGATCTTTATTTGGTCCACTGGCCTGTCACAGGCAAACGCAGAGATTCATGGAAAGCGTTGCAGAAAATCTATAAAGAAGGACGGTGCCGCTCGATCGGTGTCAGCAATTATTTGATCCGACATCTGGAGGAACTGCTGTCTGAATCAGAAGTTGTGCCGGTTGTAAATCAGGTGGAGTTCAGTCCGTTCCTGTATCAGAAGGAGCTGCTGGAGTATTGCCGTTCGAAGAACATTCTGCTGGAAGCTTACAGTCCGATCACAAAAGGCAAACGACTGGATGATGCGAATTTGATGAAGCTCGCGAAAAAGTACCGCAAAACTTC
>JAKEFK010000194.1 GCA_022616075.1 bacterium | reverse complement strand
ATAGGAACATGGACCTGTTATGGGTACCATGTCGGAGATGGTGCACACACAGTTACGGGGCCATGGGTGATCACTACGCAAATGTATGACATCGGGTCAACAGCTGGATCCGAATCGGTAATGACGCAAGGCTTTGAGCTTGTGGATCTAGATACGGAGTTTCAGCGCGCAATCACCGGAGGTACAGGACAATATAAACGTGCACGTGGCGAGCAGAAGCAAATCTTCCGTGGATTTAATCTGAGCCTAGGAGTCGCATTGCAGGTTGAATTGCGAATGAAGAATTGACTTCACATATCGGACAGGGGCGGGTCAAGGGGTATTCCACCCGCCCACTCGTGTTTTAACAGACAAACTTATGTGGATAACGTCTGAACCTTCTTTAAAAAGCTGTCTCTCAAACTAAATCTACCTCCCTTATATAAATGATCCCATTTTTTCATATATGTCGCTCTTACTCGGTGAACAGCAATTGGAGGCAATATGAAAATCTCAAATCAAACGAATGGTCCCATAGAGTTTGTTGGAGGCTCCGATCAAACTATTAAACCTTTAGAGTTTGTTGGAGGCTCAACTCTTACCTATATAAGGCCAGCAGAAAGACCGGACAAGGCAGATCCTCCCACGACTTCGATTCCCACAGAAGCAATTCCACCAGGAGGAACGAAAGACCAGATTTTGACAAAAGGTGAAGCAAAGCAAATGCAGGCCACAGCTCTGCAGCGCCAATCGGAAGTAGCACTCACTACAACCTTGCAGCGGACGGAATTGAACCGCCGGTTGAATACTACGATTCCACAAGCGTTGTCAGTAGAACAGCTGAATGAAATGGCCCGCCGCAAAGGTGTTCCCCAACAGTCGATGGATGAAGTTGCAGCGCGCTTACGTCAACTACCACCTGGAGAATTTCAGCGGGAATCGCGAATGATCCAAGAATTTTTGGGCACTCCCAACGCACAGCAAGCGTTTCAGGTTTATCAAGATCTAAATCACCTTCGTCAACAAAGTTCCCGTATCACTCCTGAAATAACGCGAATGCTAACAATGGGCACCGGACAATCACGCGCTGAATCACACGAAGGTCATGAAGGAGTTCTTTCACGCGCTTCAGCAATGCGTGCAGCCGAGACTCTAAATCAAATGCCTCTATCTGAATACAATCGGATCGGCGATTTACTCAACCGCGCTGGCACGGGATCGCGAAATGCAAATGCTTCCGCTGTTACTGAACAAACACTGATTTTGAAGGCAGTCGGTGCACGCGCCAATCAGTTTGATTCAAGCCCCAGCAATCTTGCGAGGACCGAACGTGGGCAAGGCTTCTTAGCTACTATGCAAGTCGAAGCTTTTGCAAATGACATCAGAGGTCTCGATCGGAATGTTCTCATTCGATACACATCGGGTATCGATACACGCTTGAGAACACAGGAGATTCCGCAATCAATTCAACAAAAACCCAATTCCCACCATCCGTCAGTTCCGACGGATCCCAAAACAAGCGATCCCTTTTCAGACCGCGTGAACCAACTACTGAACGGGAGCTCCTGGTTTAACGTTGAAACTACAAGTACTTCTGCTCTGAATTTATTTCGGGCTGAGCAAGATCCCGCTTATGCATTTGCTATGAACCGTGCCCGATATGACGGCATCAACAGCGAAACATTCAAAAACGAACGGGTTGTTGGCTCAATGGCCGATTTATTGCGCCAGAACACTGGCCAAACCTATAACGAGTATGAGCTTCCTAGAACTTATCAAGATTGGCTTAATGGAGGGCATGCTTACGAGGAAGCAAAATCTGCCGCAATCGAAAGAATCGCTGTCAACCTCAATGCGGGACATGACGTAATGATTAGCAGAGAGGGTGACAACTATCGAATGATTACTAATATCCGCAATCAAGGATCACAACGAGAATTTCTAGTGACGGACCAAAGAGGGACAACAGACTGGGTCAGAGAGTCGGACCTCAGGCTGGACAGATACTTTGTAGCGATATGATCCGGTTTTTTTCGGAATCTCGCTCTTACTCAATGAACGGTAATTGGAGGCATTATGAAAATCACAAATCAAAATCTTACGTATGTAAAACCAGTCGAGAGACCGGACAAAGCGGTTCCCTCTACGACTTCGATTCCCACCGAAGCGATTCCAAGAGGATATTCAGAAGATCCTTATTTGACTAAAGAAAAAGCACAGCAAATGCTGATGGCACAACAGCAGAAAGCCAATGTAGCAATGACCTCCGCAGTACGACAATCAGAGTTGAATGAACAATTGAGACCGATCGATGAACGATTGAATACGAAAGGCGACCAATTCATCGGAGACTCAAAAACGATTGCACAATCGGGAATCAATTTGCCTGGATGGGATGCAAAATCAATTGAAGCCGCAAATCGGGATGAACTCAGCAAGATTCTGGAAGGTGATAAGAAAGATCCATCGGGACAGAAAAATTATTTGGACGCACTGAATAAATCAAATCCAAGCAGTGATGAACAAATCATGAAGGATGCTGAAGAACTTATCAAACAAAAAAATGTGCTAGAAGGTGGAAGCAAGCTAGGAAATAAAGTTCGTGATGTACTTGCGGCGCGGGGAATTTCTGGCGCCTATGCGGACCGCATTGATGGTGGAGCAAGCCCAAAAGTGGAACGCGAAAAAGACAATGGGACAAGAGTAGGTCCAGATGTCTCAACTCTAAGCCCTGCGTTTGAACCAGGCAAACAACCATGGGACTTCAAAACGGAGCACGAGTTAATGGGTGGAATCACCGGCAATGCTCCGGCAAAAAAAACAACGAATGATCCGCCGGTCAATAGACAAAGAGTAATTTTTCAGGAAAACGGTGTTGAGGTTGTGATGAATTCAAATGGAACGCGAGAGGTGCATTCACGGCATGACAATGATGAAAGCAAAAGGATAGTACCTGGGTCCAGCGCCGTTAGAAATGATCCGAAAATGAAGACGGCCGTATTTGTGAAGGGTGAGAAGGACGGAACGGAATACCTTGTTCTAATTCCAAAAGAGAAAGGAGTGGAACCGACTATATATATTTTCAACAATGATCACGAAGGTAAACCTGATGGAATGATGATTCTCAAAAATGGAATATACAGCGATCCAGATGGTCAGCCGATTAACGAAGATCCGAACAAAAAGCGGCCGGTTGAAGATGAGACTCCCCGTGGGAAAGTCGATAAAGCTGATGCCTTAGGATTTCAAAGAAAAGGTCCGGTAGATCCGGCACCGGAGCTATTGTCCGGTAGGAATGAAGCGCAGATTGATCGGCTGGCGGAAGGAGTGGCGATTGGAATCATGAGCAAAATTAATCCGAAGCCATATGATAGCGGCGGTTCTTCCGGACCGATTGTTGTTGGTGGGAATCCAATCGCGGATCCGCTTGAGCCGCCGGTTCCAAAACGCACGAACGTTAAACCACGCAAGCCAGATGGTCCGGTTGGACCAGGTGACAATTCACCGGTAACTCCAGGCTCCGGCGGAGAGCAACTAACTGATCCAGATAATCAGGATACAGTTTCATAATCCGCGGGATCTGTATGAAACATCTCGCTTAAAGACACTAAAGTGGAATCCATCTGGAATTTATCAAATTGAAACGTCTGTACACAATGAAGGGGAAACGTTACAGATTTTCCTTTCGTCGAATGTATTGACTAAAAATGGAGGTATTGTGTCATGGCCATTCCACCGATTCCATTATCACCGAGTTACAGAGAAGCAATCAAAACCGAACCACAGCCCGTACAAACGAAACCGGCTGTTCCGATCGACATTAATGCACCTGTCAGGGTCAACGGCAAACCGGTTTCCAACAAAGATGATGCTGCAGCAAAAGCCTCCGAACACAAGCTCTGCGGACAAGTTCAGGAAGCAAAGGTGCGTTCGATATATGAATCGACAAAAGATCAACAAAATGTGTTTATAAACGGAAAACAAGCCCATCGTAAAGATGACCAAATTAAACATTGTGGAAAGGACAATATTGAAGAAAAGACGTAAATCTTAATCGCTTATTGTTCCAATATAAAAAAGGGAGACTAACATGGATATCAGATCGAATATTAGCAACCTAGATCCGAGTGAAGTAGGACAACTAATCAAGCAGCGCCGGCTTATGATTTCCTCTGTATTCTAAAATCAAAGCTGTATTCGTTCTTGATAAAAGGAAGACATTCTGCGGGTAGGACTCTATATCATTCGGCCTCCCGCTTCCGCAGGCAGGCTCCATTCGGAGACCAGCGCGCGTAATGAAGCTGTTTTTGTGGGATTACCACAAGCTCACGAACGACGGAACCATCCGGATTCAGAGTGAGAAAGTGGGAATCCAGATTTCCACGGGAGGGAACCCATCGAATAAATACAATCTGCTTTCCGTCCGGTGACCAGTCTGCGCTTCGCACATCATCCGCCACTTTCCGAACTTCTCCTCCCAAAACGGGGACACGATACAAAGAGGAAACAGAACCTTCCGTTCGGATGAACAGAAGAAAGGAACCATCGGGAGAGAATCTCGGAAAATCATCCGGCCCGTCTGTCAGCGCAATTTCATTTCCACTCTTGAGCTGTTTGAGCCAGATTTTTGGAGCGCCATCACGGTCTGAACGGAACGCCACAAGCTCACCGTTCGGTGAGACAGCGGGAGAGGAATCCGAACCGGAATACGTGAGTGAACGAAAAACAACCGGTTTTTGCGCAGGTTTTCGGCCGGCCCAGTAAATAGCTGCAGCAACAGAAAGAATTACGGCAGTGAGGATCGCGAACAAGAATGCTGCCCGGCTGCTCTTACTGCTCTGCAAGTACGGCCTGGTTTCTCCCGAAGTGACAATCTCCGCAAAATGATCGCGCAAGCTTTGCAGGTCGCGCGCCAGATCGCGTGTGGAAGCGTAGCGCTCCTCCGGATCCTTCGCCATGCAGCGCTCAACGATCCATCGCAGTGGTCCGGGAATTGCGGCATCGATCGACGAAACTGATTCCGGTTCTTCCCGAATGACGGAGGCCATCGTTTCAGCGGCAGTCTCTTTTGCAAAAGCTTTTCGACCGGTCACCATTTCATACAAAATAGATCCGACTGAAAACTGATCCGATCGAAAATCGACTAGTTTCCCTGCAGCCTGCTCAGGGGACATATAAGCTGCAGTCCCCATAACCACTCCTGCGCTTGTTTCAGTTTGAACATCGGATGTTCCGGGAGTCGGCGCATAACTGAGTTTTGCAAGTCCGAAGTCCAGGATCTTAACAAAGCCATCACCATTCACCATCAGGTTTTCCGGTTTCAGATCGCGATGAACAATACCCGCTTCATGAGCTTTTGCCAGCCCATCTACAAATTGCGATGCAATTGAGATGACTTTTTTCAGTGAAATACGCCCGGCCTTAATGATCTCATGAAGATTCTTGCCGTCTACGAACTCCATCGCGATGTAGGGCGTCGTGTCTACAGTTCCGATGTCGTAAATGGTGACAATGGCGGGATGATTCAGGGCCGAAGCAGCGCGCGCTTCCTGTTCAAAACGATGCATGCGTTCCGGATGAGAAGCAAACTGTCGTGGCAGCACTTTAACGGCAACATCGCGCCCGAGCCTCGTATCCTTCGCGCGATACACTTCGCCCATTCCCCCTGAACCGAGCGGGTCAAGAACTTGATACGGACCAATTTGGATTCCCGCAGATACCGGCATAATAAATCAACGATCATACCATGCCTGTCGATTCTGGAGCGCCGGCATTGTAGAGCGCAGGCTGAGGCCTGCGCTCCATAGCACATCAGGGCCAGATCGGATTGCGGAAAGGAGTGTTAATGGGAAAAGAAAGTCCAAAAGTGCGATCCAGTGTCTGAATCAGCTCTTCCCGTGTTTTCAGCTCTCGCGTTTCTTCTTGGTCGCCGCGATCGATGACAAACATTTTGTTGCGCAATATGAATCGCGCTTCGGGAGTAGGCTGTTGAACAGTCAGAGTCTGCACAAATCGGCTTTCCGGATGAGTGCTTGTAAACCAGCTGGCCACTTGAAAATCAACGGGTTCACGCCCTTGGGGAACGAATGCATATAAGTCCATCCAGCGCTCCGCGCGAAATATTTGTAACACCATCATTGGACCTTCTTCCACGATTCGATACTTCCACAAGAATTGATCGTGTTCATTGCCATCCATCGAAACAGGCAGGAGAAGGCCGTCCCCTCCAAAACCAACGTCCGCAAGATATCTTCCGTCCTTCAAAGTCACGATCAGCAGCATGTGCGTTCGCGGCGTCACTATGGATCTGCCCATCCTTACGCGGGCTTCACACGCAATAACGTTAAAACCGATTTCAGTGAGCACGGCCTGAAACAATGTGTTCTGTTCAAAACAGTAACCGCCTCTGTTGTTTTGAACCATCTTCCGTTCCAACGATTCCAGTTCCAATGAAATATTTTTTCCCAATTGAATATCAAGATTTTCAAAAGGTATGTGTGTTGCATGGTGTAGATGAATTTTCTGCAAAGTCTCCAGATCAGCTATTGCCGGACCACTCCAGTTGATTCGCTGAAAATATGTTGTGATATTCATAGGATAAGAATAAACGAAACTGGTAGGGGCGGCCCTTGTGGCCGCCCGGAAACATTCAGCTCTGATGTGCGGGCGGGGACAAGCCCCGGCCCTACCAGCTATACTAGAGACTGAATGATTGGCAAATCGATTTCTCATTACAAGATTATTGACAAGTTGGGTGGTGGTGGAATGGGGGTTGTGTATCGCGCCGAAGATACCAGGCTCGGTCGCAAGGTTGCTCTGAAATTTCTGCCTGCGGAAATGTCGCAGGATCCGCAGTCTCTGGAACGGTTTCAGCGGGAGGCTCGCGCAGCTTCTGCGCTGAATCACCCGAATATTTGCACCATCTACGATATTGATTCAGCAATTCCAGTTGATGATTCGGATCCAACTTCCGAACAGAGTTCAATCCATTTCATTGTGATGGAAATGCTGGAAGGGCAAACTTTGAAGCACCGGCTTATGGAAGGTCCGGTCCCCATCGATCAGTTGTTAGAGCTTGCAATTCAAATCGTTGATGCTCTGGATGCTGCGCATTCGGAAGGAATCATTCACAGAGATATCAAGCCGGCAAACATATTCATTACAAAGCGTGGGCAAGCAAAAATTATGGATTTCGGCCTGGCGAAATTGATGCCGGCACAGAAAGCAACTACCATCGGTGGAGGGATTTCCGCGCTGGAAACTGCGATGCCGGAATCGCTAACCAGTCCCGGCATGACGCTTGGCACCGTCGCTTATATGTCACCCGAACAAGCGCGAGCCGAAGAACTGGATGCTCGCAGCGATTTGTTTTCGTTCGGCATTGTCCTTTACGAAATGGCGACAGGAAAGATCGCGTTCACCGGAAGCAGCAATGCGGTCGTGTTCGATGCAATTCTCAACAAGCAACCACCTTCCCCGTTGCGTTTTAATCCATCGCTTCCTCCGGAGTTGGAGCGAATCATTTATAAAACTCTGGAAAAGGATCGCGACATACGCTGTCAAACCGCGGGAGAGCTGCGCGCAGACTTGAAGAGGCTCAAACGGGATTCTGATTCCTCAAAGTCGGCTATGCATACCGCGGCTTTCGCAGCTGCGACAGTGGATTCTTCAGGCAGCGCCGCAGCAGCTCCAACACAACTCTCAGTAAAACCCGCGCTCAAAACTTCGCGCTGGAAATGGTTACTTCCTATTTGCGTGCTGGCAATTGCAATTGCTGGATTTCTTGTCTATCGCAGGCCTGCCGCAAAAATAACAACACCGGCTCAGGTTACAAAAATCAGCCAGTGGAACAAACCAATTCAATCTGTGGTTTTATCGCCGGATGGAAGGACCATTGCGTTTGGTTCGCCGGTCGGTTCGGTATCACAGGTGTTTGTCATGCTTACATCCGGCGGCGATCCACTTCAACTTACCAACGATGAAGGGGGCAAAGAAATTGATAGCTTTTCTCCGGATGGCAGGGAGATCTATTATCGTCGCAGCAGTGGTCGGGATGAAGCATGGGCCGTTCCCACTTTGGGTGGTACCCCGCGCCGTGTATTATCCGGCATAGAGTTACAACCATCTCCCGATGGAAATTATTACTACTACTTAAAGTCGGACAGTAAAGGAGTATTTCGCACCGGAAAATCCGGACTCAACGAAGAAGAGATCTATTCCTTTGACAATACAACCATGACCCCTCAAGGACTTTTGCCTTATCCTGATAACAAGAATCTGCTCATAGCGACCAACTGGCCAAGTTCCGCTGGAGCGCAACGAACATATAAACTGGACACTTCAACCGGAAAAATTGAAGACCTTGGGCGGATTGAGGAAATCGTAGGAAGCGCATCCTGGTTGGAACCAGGAAAAAGTGTTGTGTTTGGACGCAGAGTCAATGGGATCGCGAATCTTTGGAAATATGAGTTGAGCGATCGGACTGTGACTCAAATTACTTTTGGCTCGGGTCCGGATTTTTCGCCGATGCCGGATCCTTCGGGAAAAGGAATCTATTACGTCAACGGCAAAATATCCGGTTCACTTGTTAGCTACAATGTCAAAACCGGAAACACGTCGGAAATTATTTCACAGCTTGCCAGCCAGCCGATCATCTCACCCGATGGAAAACGTGTCCTCCACATTAGATTCATTGATCCGGGGAAGAGTGAAGAATTATGGGTCTCGGATATTGATGGACGAAATGCACTCAAACTTGCGTTCGCTTCCAGAATGGGAACAGGATTCTGGTCAGCCGATGGATCGCGTCTTATTTTCTTCGCAAGAGAAACCGGTGAAGACATTAGAGCGTATATCATTGGAGTAGATGGCCGCGGACTGACACCCATCGAGTTGAGAGGTCAAGACATTCAGAATGTGACCTGGTCCGCTGATGGTAAGCACCTTTACGCAACCACTCAAGAAGGTAATAAGACCGCTATTTGGAAGACGGACTCTGATGGCAGGAATCCGCAGAGATTCCTGGAAAATTGTTATGCCATGGAAGCAACACCGGATGGAAAATTTCTACTGGGTGTTGTTCTATCCGGTAAGGATACGGGCATCTACCAAATAGCTCTCGA
This sequence comes from bacterium, assembly GCA_022616075.1. Taxonomy (NCBI): domain Bacteria; species bacterium. The sequence goes on along the minus strand of JAKEFK010000194.1, from coordinate 1,948 downwards.
TTCGAGGGAACGTATTTTATTGTTGCCGGGCGTTCAGACTTTTTTGGTACGTATGGCACAGGATGGCGAGGCCTTCCTATACACAGTTCCCGGACGTGGTGAGATTCTGTTCTACCGTCAGGAGTGGAAAGCAGGAAAAATGATCGGTGAACCTAAACTCGCGCTGCACTTACCATTCGCGTTTCCGCTGGAATTCTTCGGTAATGCGTATGACTTCTCGTCTGACCTCTCTACGATTGTGTATGCAAAGCCGGGAGGTCAGGCAGATCTCTACTACATGACCTACTCAACCGCCTCCAGATAGTTTTTTGAACAGAAGATAACAAAGGAAACGAAGATAGCGCATATAAGGGAGCGCAGGCTGAGGTTGTTGAAAAAGGTGGTAGGGGCGACCCTTGTGGTCGCCCGCATGGTTGTAGTGCGACGACACGGGCGGGGACAAGCCCCGCCCCTACTACTAAATCAACAGCCTCGGCTTCCAGCCTGCATAAGGGACCGCAGGCCTCCGGCCTGCCTGCGGACTGGAAGTCCGCAATCCCCTATGCGGGCAAGATGCCGGCGCTCCCTTGTGACAACCCGCATTCGTTATGGAATGGAACTCGACAGATCGTTGCGATGGATGACGCCACCTTTCATGACGAACTTGATCCGCTGCAATTCTGTAATGTCATCCAAGGGGTTGCCCGCAACAGCAATCAAGTCGGCAAACTTGCCCTGCTCAATAGACCCTACGCGATCTTGCCATCCGATCACTTCCGCGGCCAGGCTTGTTGCGGAAACAATTGCATGCATCGGACTTTCCCCCTCTTTCACACGCAATTCGAATTCACGCGCATTCTGACCATGCGGGAACACACCTGCATCAGTGGAAAAAGGAATGCGCAAGCCGGCCTTGAGCGCCTTACGGAAAGTTTTAGACCGGAACGCTGCCATCTCGCGCGATCGTTGAATCTCAGAATCGGGAATCCCCAGTTTCTTTCCTTCTTGAATCACCGCATCGCCAACATAAAGAGTGGGAACGTAAAAAGTTGGCCGGGTTTTCAACATTTCGATTGCTTCATCATCCATCATCGATCCATGATCGATTGTGCGAACGCCGGCGCGAATCGCCGTTTTGATCCCTTCGGCTCCATGAGCGTGAGCCGCTACGTAACGGCCCCAGCGTTTTGCTTCCTCAACGGCAACCTGTATTTCCTCATCCGAGTATTGCTGAGCGCCTGGTGAAATCCCTTTGGAAAGCACCGCACCTGTTGCAAGAATTTTGATGAAATCCGCTCCCTGTTTCAGATTGGTTCGCACAGCGAGCCTGACCGAATCCACCCCGTCGGCTAGATTCCGGACTATCGGAACATCCACATATATGGAGAATTGCCTTGCGTCGCCCGCTCCACCTGTGGAGGAAACATAATTCCCTGCGACCACCAGACGCGGGCCAACAATGGCTCCCTTATCGATTGCATATTTCAAGTCCACATCAGTGAAAGGCCATGTAGGGCCCATGTCACGGCAAGTTGTAAATCCTGCCATGAGTGTGTCCGTTGCGTTCTTCGCGCCAAAAAGAGCATCACGCCCGGGAGTTGATTTCAGGAGAACCTCCTCCCAGTGCATACCAACTTCACCGGTTAAATGAGTATGCAAATCAATAAGCCCGGGTAGCAATGTAGCGGAACCAAGATCAATTACCCTTGCATTCTCCGGAACCGGCAAATTATTTCCAACAGCTTCAACGCGATCTCCTTTCACCAGCACAACAGCCGGTCGAAGGGGAGCGCCTCCTTTGCCGTCGATTAACTGCGCGGCGCGGATCACGATGAGCGGTTCCTCCGCAGATGAAATCCATGGAAACAGGACAAGCAGAATTAAGAGTGATGTCGTCTTCATTTAGTCCGCAATTATAAGATAAAATGTCCCCTATGAAACGCAGAGAATTCTTGAAAGCGGGCGCCTT
>JAKEFK010000193.1 GCA_022616075.1 bacterium | reverse complement strand
CCGCATTTCAGAGTAAACGATTGGGATGAGCTGATCCAGCGCCGCCTGGTCACCCTCTCTCCATTGTAGGAGCAGTTGAGTCACGTCTTTCTGCGAAGTCATCGCCGAACGCTCCTTGATTTTAAATGTTACGCGCTTTCCTGCCCTCGGGCAACTCCGCTCCGGGCCCGCAGATTCTTCCAAATCCGTGACAGTTTTCCAGATCATTTCTTGCTTGATTGAATAGAGGCGCATCGGAAACGGATGTGCGAATGGAGGTTTTCATGAACGGAGACGTTGACACACAGCGGCTTGATCCGCAGTTAACGCCATTTCTGAATGTGGACGAGAGCGAATCGGAAGACGCTCTAAACAAACTGATATCCGAATATGCTGTGCCGATCATTCGCGAGGTAATCCGAAGCAAGTTATCGCTTTCCGGTAATTTCTTCGACCGGCAAAAGGCAGAGGACCTCTGCAACGAAGCGGTTTTGCGAGTTCTTATTCAGCTGCGCAAGTTCAAATCGCATCCGGAAGCAATTCCGATTCAACATTTTAAAAGCCAGATCCAGACCATTGCCTATCACGCGTTCTGCGAATATATGCGAGAAAAGCATCCTCTGCGGGCGCATCTGAAGTACCGGATTCGTTATTTTCTGAATCATCACCAGCGCTTCGCTCTTTGGAAGGACAAAAAGAATGAATTGCTTTGCGGACTTGCGGAGTGGCGGAACTGTAAAGAGAAAATCAGTAATCCTGACTTGGGAAATCACTTCAGTGATCGAGCGTTAAAGCCTATGCATGATTTATTCATCTACTCCCGGAATCGGAATGTGGCAGAGATCCTGGAAAACATCCTGCGCGCTGCGAAAGGTCCGATCGAGCTGGATGCGCTTGTCAACCTGGTCGCCGACCGGCCGCGCGAACGGATGAGGCAATTGAATGTGCAATCAGAAACAGCCCAAGCGTTAGCTGCCGGCGGCAGACCGGTTGATGAGGATCTGGATCAACGAAGATACTTCCGAAAACTCTGGAGAGAGATTTGTCTCCTGCCTTCCAGACAGCGCGCTGTGCTGTTGCTGCACCTGAAGGACCATCATGGGCGCGGAACTCTGGTTTTGTTTCCTCTTCTGGGTATAGCAACTCTAGATCACATTGCCGATACTCTGGAAATCAACCGTGGCGATTTTAACGATTTGTGGGAGCGTCTCCCTTTGCATGATCTAACCATCGGGGAACGGCTCGGCATCACGCGCCAGCAAGTGATTAATTTGCGTAAGTCAGCGCGACAACGGCTCCGCAGACGGATGGTAATATCCCGTCATTTTTCTCTCCATATAAAAGGAAGGAGAAAAACGCTATGAACCGGATGGGAATCGCTCTTTTGTTTACAGCTGATGGAGGCTTCGTAGTAGCCGGAAATACGAATTCCTCCGGCGCGGGAAATTCTGATTTCTGGATGTTCAAGCTGAATTTCACCGGAACAGTCCAATGGCAAAAAACGTATGGGGGCCCAAATAACGACGTCTTGGAGCACATGGACTACACTTCAGATCTCGGTTACGTCCTGACGGGACGTACGAATTCCTTCGGTCCGGCGATGTCAAATGTATGGACCCTCAAGTTGGATTCTTCGGGCGGTATCTCCTGGCAAAAAACGTATGGCGGCGCAAACGATGATCGGGGTTTTTCCGTTCAGGAAACATTAGATGGTGGCTATGTTGTTGCCGGACGAACCAGTAGTTTTGGCGCAACCCCGTTTAACGCCTTTGTGCTCAAGCTAGATGCAAATGGCGGCATCGGTTTTTCTTGCTCTCTCATTAACGCGAGCTCAGCTACTGCTTCAAATTCAACCGCTGTTGCGACGATCCCACAGGGCAAGTACGTATCTATACCGGTAAAAGACATTAACACCTCTTTGGCACCGGTCAATATCAGCACAACAATCATTCCGCTTTGCTGAAAAATTGCAAAAATCTTTTCGAGAATACAAGAAACTGGAGGCACAATGAAACGAAACTATCAACAATCCCTGCTGGGGATCCTGTTCCTTTTACTAGCAATGAATGTTTTGGCAACAAAACCGAGCGAGGCAGGTTCCAGTTCCGGCAGAAAGTTCTACTTAACCAAAGATACGTTTACCGGAGCTCAGGCTTTAACTGCATGCGCCAGCGGATATCACATGGCTTCACTATGGGAGATCTTTGACCCTTCTAACCTGAGATACAACAAAATCCTGGGTCTGACAAACGTCGATTCGGGCTCCGGGCCGCCGTCTGCTGAGGTTGGATGGATACGCACGGGCTTTAACTTCTCGGATGTTTCAACTTTACCTGGTCGCGCAAATTGTGCGGTATGGTCAAGCGATAGCAGTCTGGATAATGGTACGATTGTAGCACTGCAACCAGACTGGCAGTTTCCATCCGATGCCCCCGTCAACCCATGGGGTTCTGCCGCCGCGCCGTGTAACATCACCATTTTTCATGTGTGGTGCGTGCAGAACTGATTCGTTTCGAAACAAGTGGAATCACCATGAAGAATTTAATAATCGTTACGTTCGTTTCCCAAGAACAGCGAATGGTAATATCGCATCATTTTTGCGTCCATTTAATTGAGGGAGAAGAACACTAATTCTCTCACTGCATGACTGTGACTTGAGGCAAGGATATGCATATGAAATCAATCCTTTTGAACTTCATGATTTTGTTCTTCGTTCTCAGCGGTGTGATCCACGCAGCAGAGCCGGCAATGATAACAGGCAAGGGACGCGCAAGCGGTGAGGTGTCATTCGAGTTCAATCTTGGATGCGATCCAGACCTGACAAAAAATTCTTTTCTACTTGAATGGAGTGCCGGGAAATTTGAATTAAAAAAAGTGACCAACACGGTGTGCATGGATGATCCATTGATCAAAGTGCCCGACCCGCTGGCTAACTTTGATACACATAAAGGAGAAGGAATCGGATTCTTCAATGGACGTGATGGCGCGCTTATCAGATGGACTTTGACCGATGCCGGAGCAATTGCTGATGCTATTCAGGTCTTTGTTACGGATGATACAGGAAAAATTGTTTTAGAAATTTCCGGTCCGATTACGGTTGGAGATAACCAGGCCAGGGGGGACGCACTTCTTCCGGAAGAACCAGGGATCGATCCGGAAAATTTTGTCCATTCGGTTTTTATCGACAAGCAAGGTATTCCTTCGGATTATGGCCGCACGCCGCTTTCAGCCGATGCGTTCCAAATTCGTCTCGGTCCACAAAAGCCGGCTGGAGATCCTCCGCGACCTGTGCCGAAAATCCATAAGGCTCTGGAAAAGGAGGTTGCTGAAAGAGATCCCGATGACCGGGGACAGATTGTAGTAAACCTGCGAGATTTCGAATTCATGCCGCGATTTCCGGACCTCTCCATGGAATTCTTCGATTGT
>JAKEFK010000192.1 GCA_022616075.1 bacterium | reverse complement strand
TAGAATTACGGAACTGCTTGTAGAGTTGCAGGCCCAATAGCGAGAGATCGCTAAAGAACGAAGAAGTAATAAGCGAAATCAGAGTGTTTTTAAGGAAAGTTCTTACTGCTTTGAACGTAATGTCCGGGAGGAACCAGCAGAAGCCGCTTAAAATGACGCGTCAGGTGACTCTGATCTGCAAAGCCGGTTTGCATCGCCGCCTGAGAGATCGAACATCCCTTCAATAACAAAGCCTTAGCGCGCAGCACTCTGACTTGAGTTTGAAAGGCATGCGGTGGCATCCCAAGGTGCTTGGAAAAAACGCGATTGAGATGGAAACCACTGAGGTTAGCAATGCGCGCGAGATCCTCCAACGTAACATTCTCCGAGTAATGCGCTATCAAGTAGTCGCATACCCGTTGCACGGCAGCATTTTCCATACGAATGGTAGGCGGTGAAGAACGATTCTCCGCAAAACGCGTGAGCAAATCGGCCAGTAACTCTAACAAAATTGTCTGCCTTTCCAGACTGGTCGAGGGATGCTCAAGAGCAAGATGTAGCTCAAAATATTTTCGAATCACATCTTGTTCAAAGAGAACAGTTGTTGGAAAGAAAGGAATCCCGGATTGTTTGTCGTGAATCTCAGTTGCGCTTTGCTGCATTAATTTCGGATCAACGTAGATCGTCCGATACGTACAACCGGGACCAACGGTTGCCCTGTTCGAATGGACTTCACCCGGAAAGACTATGAAAAGGGTTGCCGGCGGAGTTGGAAAAGTGGTGCCGCGATAGTTGAGATCGCCACCGCCTGACTCAATCAGACAGAGTTGATAATCCTCATGCCAGTGCCTGGGAACCGGTGCTGCGACAGCAAAACCGCGCCGCAATTCAAGTTGAGGAATATCGCGCGGACGCCAGATGACAATCTTGTCTCTTTTCATTTTCGCAAACCGGCAATAGAAGATCCTATCATTGACTTGCTACGATTTTGAAGATGCCTCGGACACAGGCGATTGATGCAAAAACGAGCGCCGGCTTGATGCCAGTTAAGAATCGGAATTCATTGTCTGCTCTCCCCTTTACTCAGGACCGGCGCTGTAAAAAGATGAAAGAGAATCATTCCAATACTAAGGTCCGCAAAATCAAGCAGGACAATCAAACCGACATGAACTGACAACATGAAACTCCACAAGAACAATCGAAATCTGCGAATGATACACAAAGGTGCAAAAAACAATTCACACGCCAGAACAGACCAGCTAGCAACTCCTAGAATGAGAAAAGGAAAATGGATCAGAGTTTTGCGGAACCACGTAGGCCGCGCCAACGGGCTATTCAATACGTGAACCATTGCAGATCCATCCAGCCAAGATGGACTCATCAATTTCGTGTAGCCGCTATAACTGTATGCCGCGGAAAGTACAATCCAGGCTGCGAAACGAATCGAATGAGTGGTAGAACGGTGATCCGCGGACTTACTACCTGGAATACATGCGTGAGCTAATAGCAACCATCCAACGAAAGGAAGAGCAGGATTTGAAATAAGCGGGTTCCGGCCATACAAACAGGCCCAAAAATACCAGAGGATTATGGCGACAAGCCTGTCGTCGCATCCCAGTAGAAGCAATACACACAGAATACTGCTGGCAACTAATACGGTAGTAACAACAAGGGGCGAGTCCCAAACAGTAAACAAATTGGGAAATAAGGAAGCGAGAGGGCTAAACTTCGCTTCAGGAATCACTCCGGCATTCGAAAACAGTTCGGCTCCCCAGGGAATCAGCTGAACAAAATGTACCAGGAGATACAAAGCTAGAAGCGTTCGAAATGCGTGTTTTCGCAGAACGGTAACGTCTAAAGGCATTGTAGATCGAAGACGAGTGGCAGATTATCGACCTTCGAATCATGCAAGGGTTCCAAACGAATTCTCACATCTCCAGCAATGCTAGCTGGATCGATCCCCATTTCACGTAGCAAAGGAGCTTCATCACAAAGGGCATACCGTGAAACTGACAAAAACATCTCGCGAGTTTTTGGCTCCGTGGCAAGAACCGGACCAAAAGCAAGCACCGCGCCATAAACATTTCGTCTGTTGTAGGGACCTTTGAGCCACGAATAAACATCAGGCGTCAAAACAATTGCATGCTGCTCGCCCTTTTTATCCGACCATTCCAGATGAAATTTTGTAGAAAAGGTTTCGAGACCTCTTACTGTGGTAAAAATTTGGGGCGCGGGAGATGCCGTTGTGGCTGCAGCAACTGCTTTAATCAACGTTAAATCGAATAAACTTGCAAAGATCTGAAGCACTCAGAGAAAACAAAGAGCTAAGGCGCGCTTTCTAAACATAAGAAGAGATCCTCTTAAGGGTGGAAACATCAACTCCCTTTAACATCTTAAACATCTGATTCTCTCCCGATTCAAAACCGCATTTGTTGTTCCAGATACGTGGATTTTGGAACGTACCGAATAAGATGTCCCATAAGGGCAAATCACCATAGTTGTGCGAATGGACTCCTTTCTGGTGATGAAAGCAATGACTTTCCGGTCGTTGAATGAAGTACCCCAGCCAATGCGGAGTGGCAACATTCCAATGGTAGAAAATCTCCGCCAACCCGCTTAACAGAATCGCACCAGAAGCTGCTTCGGAGCTCAGGCCCAGGACCAAATACAAAATAAAACTGCTCAAAATACTGTTCGCAATGATTTCAAACGGATGTTTGTAGAAGCTTGTGATAATTTCAATTCTTTGAGGACTGTGATGCAGTTGATGAAACCACCGCCACAGGAATCCAGATTCATGACGGAAGCGATGCCACCAATAATAGATAAAAGTTAATACAAAGTAGCCAACAAAACTCGTCTGTACAGTTCCAATTGTTTGTAAATGCCACAGACGGTTTTCACGAAACCAGGGATCCAAAATCCATCCCGCCATATAAACCGAGACAAACTGAATAACATTTAACAAAAGCGCTCGCATCCACCATCCGGCAGCAGAGGGCCAATACCGGGCTGGCCTTCTCTGCTCAAACAACATCATCATCAGGCCGCATGCTAGGACGAAAACCGGAATCAAGCTCATCGATTTTCCTTTCCCTGAAAAATGAAAAGCTGATTCACCGGTAGAAAGTGACAACCATTTCTGATGCAAGCCTGACCATCTGCGTCGAATCTGTCACCGATGTGAAGATGTTGTTCCGGACGAATTCCGAAATCATTTTGAATCTTTGCAAGCGGGACGGGAGATGGTTTCCAGAATCCGATTTCCTGGCAGGAATAAGCCCTTCGAAAATGCCTGCTGAGTCCAAGTGATTCGAGTTTGTACTGGCATTCGAAATCACTCAACGCAACCTGAATCGTTCCCAATGCAGACAACCGTTCGAGTAAATACATGGCATCCTGGCGCGGCCGAATTCTACGAAGCGCTTTTTGCATTGCTTCTTTTTCCCAGGCCTGGACTTGCATCGCTTCCTCCTTTTGCTTTAAGAAAACGGAACTGTCCATACCACCACGCTGCTGTTCCACCATTTTGTGAAACTCCCAGGTTTTCCAAAGTCGTTTTCCGATGTTCTTCCAACCGTTGACATGAGAGGCTTGATAAATCCCATGAATGAGTTCCAAAACCAACCGGAAATAGGAAAACAAAGTTCCATCAACATCCCAGCTAACAAGATGGATCCGCTTAAGATCGAGAATTTGGTGATTCATGCAAGGCCTCCCACAACTTTGGATACAAAGGCAGGAACTTAAATTGCGATCCAAAAACCGACGTTTCCGCGTGGCCGGCAACGCGATGCACAAATTCTTGAACGGAAATGGATTCGAATTCCATTCTCCCTAATCGACCGCTGTTGATTTTTGACCTGAACTCCGGATTGAACTCACGCAATTTTTGTTCGACGTGTGAAGTAATGGCCGGGAGATTCATGGAACATTTTCCGTTCATTTCGACAAAGATCAGCCGGTAATGCGGAATCAACTCGCCACAAGGTTTGGATGGAAAACAAGTTAAGAAGCTTGAGCTGCTCAATTCCGGGTAGAGCAATACAACATCTTGATAAGCAAATTTCAATTGCTCGGCTGTTAATTTCTCCCCTGTAAACGAATAGGAAAGATTGCGGCGTCGCGCGAAACGCAAATCAGGAATCCCCGAAACAAAACCGATGCATTCAAACAGATCCTCGGTTTGATACCTTTGCAGGCCGTACGCATCGCTGACGACCATGCTATAAAGCTTGCCCGGAACCAGATCGCGCGGACCGAGAAGATGAAAATGCACATCACTTTTTCCTTCTTCAATAAACTCGTAGTAAACACCAGGAGCAAGAGGAACAAAATAGGGTTGACCCTGACGCAATCCTGCGATTGTTTCGATCGTTTCTGTGGACATCGAGTACATCGGCCAATGGCTGTATTGCGGCTTCGGCAAACATGTCCGGATTTGATCCAGGAACGGACCAACATAACCACCATCCCAGCAAGAAAAGCCACGAAGACCGGGGAATAGTTCGCTGATTGGCAAAGGACGTGAACTTTCTGCAATTCTTTTCAGCCGCGCATAAGCGCCGCGCGAGGCAATTCTTTTGTGAATGCGTTGCAGGTTTTGCCGCAACTCCTGTTTCGTATTCATGTAATCAACGATCAGCTCGCGCGATGTCTCCCATTTCTGGTGAAGGTCATGAAGGAACGTCGCGATCGTGGAGGGATTCGTGGCGTAGATCATTGCCGGATTGGAAATGGCAAGAATCCACAATCTCATTGCAGTTTCTCCGTATTTCTGTGCCGCGAGCCGGATGTCCGGATCATTTTGAACGCGATGCGGAGCTTGTAACCCGGAAACATAGGGTGGAAGCCCTGTTTCCTGAAGCAGAAGCGTGGTGAGCGAATTGTCCGGCGTGATTGGCGAGAAAAGGAACAAAGTTCGATTGAACGGTAACTGCGCGAGATATTGGAAAAAGGCGGAAACAAAAACCAGACGAGTATTCAGAAGTCTCCAGGAGTCATAAACTATTTTCTTTGGTTCTTTTGTGGAACCTGATGTGTAGGAATAAACAGCCCTGGTAGATTTCCTGTAGCATGCTTCCACAGAGGCGCGGGTAGATTCATCATAACCATGAACAGATGTTGAATCCGTGATTTTAAACTTCACGCGCAGCACTGCTTGCCGCAAATAGTACGTTTTCATTTGCAAGAAAAGATTCACACGAAATGCGATCGCGCATAAACCGATGAAGCGATCGATCAGGAATCGAATCATGTCATTGAATTGCTCGTAATGGGTGAACATTCTCAGTACCTCAGGCCGCTGGGGCTAAGCGTTTTTGGATATCCCGCTCAAAACGAACTTGCTGCAACCATGTTCCGGAAGGCACGGAGCCGGCCATTTGTAGCCACGCAAGCCCCGGTTTCAGGTGATGCAACTGATGCATGGAAAGTCCGAAAGTGGACCAGTAAAGCAACTTGCCGTAGTAATTATGCGAACGCGTTTCCGGCGCACCGGTGGAATAACCTTCATGCGTCTTGATTGCGAAGGGATACCACAGCAGCAAGGAATGCAAAACAGCAGCCGGGAACAAACCAAACAGAACGCGTTCAACACCCACAAAGGCAGCGATCGTGCCATAGATGGCTATGTATACGAGATAAGTCGCCGCATACTCGATTTGATCCTGTTTCGTGAAACGGCCATCTTTCTTGAGCCACAAGTACCAGTGATGTGGCATGGCTAGAGCGCGAAAAGGAATTTCCCAGGCTCGTTTGGTATTCAAAAATTCATCCGGATCTTTGCCGGGAATATTTGTGGCCGCGTGATGCTGAAGATGGGTTTTGCGAAAAGTTACGCTTGGAACAGTTGTTGGAATTAACGCCAGCCGGCCCCACCAGAGGTTAGAGGACTTTGACTTTCCCAGATGTCCATGCGCTGCTTCATGCGCCATTGCCCCGGCAACGAAATGCAGGTAGGTCCTGATGAGAATGTCCACACAGTAGTAAAGACTGCGAACCGGTTGAAAGAAGTAACTTGCTAATGCGGCCAGAACCGTTCCACAGACAATGATGCGGCTGGTCAGAATCGATGTTGAACGTGAGAATGAAGTTTGTTGATTCATATCAGTTAACCTCTGCTGCGAATATAAAAGGAAGCCTGATTACGATCTCCACCCGTTGTGACACTTTCACCGCTGTCACAATAAGAGCGCAGGCTTATGGAGCAGGCATCCAGCCGAGCTTGTTGAAAAATCAGTTGGAGCGCGGACTTCCAGTCCGCAAAAACCTGATCGCTCGACGAGCATTTTGCGGGCAAGGATGCCCGCGCTCCAAC
>JAKEFK010000191.1 GCA_022616075.1 bacterium | reverse complement strand
GTTGTTCCCACTGGCACGCCGGAAAACTCTACCAAACTTCTGATCCTTTTTCCGAGCTGTGCCTCTGCCTGCTCCTTCGAAAAATAGGAGCGCTTCATTTCTTTTGAAGAATTAACCATAGTTCGCAGATCCTGCAGAGTCTATTCTCCATGTTTCTGTTGCTTCATAACAAGAGTCATTGTTCCGAATTCGTGTTCTTCTTGATGGCAGGGCGGACAGAATCGGAATGTTTGCCAGGAACTGATGCCGCTGTAGTGCAACTCGCAATCGGTGTGCTCTCCGCATCTATGGCAGTTAGTGAGCACTGTGAAGTGGCGCGACTGATCGAAATCGGGTGTCCATGGACAACGAAAAACTGGACCAGACAATGAATTCGGGCCATCATTCGTCATCATCGAATCGGATCAATCGTTCGGGAGCAAGTTCGACCATGTAATCGAGCTGCGATTTGACTTTGTCAAAACCCTGCTTGACGATTTCCCGGGCGCTTTCGGATTTGCGCAGCGCTTTGATATCAATTCCCGCACTGAGCTGTCGCAGGATGTCTGCCATTTGTTCGAGTTCCCTGGCGTTTGTAACATTCTTTTCCTTGAAAATCTGCAGGAACTCCAGGAGCTTCTCCAGCGAGCCTTTGCGAAACTTCTTCTGTTTACCGTCAGGACCCGGCGTGAGACTCTCAACCACTTTATTCACAACGTCCCGCATTTGTTCTGTAAGACCCGCGACGAACTGATCGGCAATTTCGCTCACGATTTCCTTTGTCTTTTCAGCTTCCCGCCGAAAAATCAGCGGTGAGACTCTCTCCAGTCTTCCAGGAACTCCGAATTCCCGGTACTCGTGCACCACGGAAAACGCTGCCTTTACTTCTTCAATTGGTGGATAGTCGCCTGCATTCCAAAGAGTGCGGAGCGATCTTTGGTCTTCCAGCATTCGCATCGTGTACACTGCCAGGAATTCCGGCACCAGGATTTGTTGTCTCTTCTGCATAAATTCCTGGATTTTTGCATCAACCTCGTCAACAGACTCCGGAACTGTCGCGAAAATACTGGATTTGAATTCAGGCACCGATAGACATCTCCATTTCAGATACGACTTCATCTGCCTGTCTTCGCGATCGATCGCCTGCTTTTCTTTGCACTTAAGAATTGTTTTGTGGACGTGCAGGCGTTGCTTATCTGCATCTACGCTGACCTGGTCCTTTGATACGCTCCTCTTTGTCCCAAGGCTTCGGATACCCAGCCGGAAAAGGATGCACTTTTCTAACAGGTTGCTTAATTGACCTGATGCCTGCACATTTTCCGCAATTTCAGCTGTAATCATGAATCGTCCTCCTTACCGCTCTTGTTCGAGCTTAGTTTTGCTCTCTGATCTTGATTGTCTCTGTTTCGTTGCAGAAGTCTGTCCACCGAGCAACCGGGAAACAAACTCCAGAAATTCGTCTGCGCTCTTGTGATTTACTTGACCCACATCGCCAGTGGATGTCTTCACCGTTCCATCTTCAAGGATCTCAATATCGATCCAATCCTCTTTCATAACCCCCTCTTGGTTGCGCGCACTTTGTTCCCGGGGATCCGTTTCAAGTTCCAGCCATACTTTCGCGCGGCTGTTTGAACGACCTTCTTGCTGTACGCGCGCTTTACCTCATTAACAACGGCAAGATCATTCGCACCAACGGTTATTTCTCCGTTGGCAATGCGAAAACTTCTACCGTGACCATAGCAGTACAAGCAGCCGTTGACTTCTTCAACTTTGTAACCGAGACTTTCTACTGCGCTCTTTAGAAGCGTCGGATGCGCAGCAGTTAATTGAACTGTCGTGAGTCTGATGAGATTGCAAGGCATTCGGGTATCCTTTATGAAGTTTGATGGCCTGTGAAGATCTATACTTCTACGGGCTGTGTTAGTATCAGCCGCGTCTCTTGAGGGTCACCGGTATCTTGCTTGTTAACCGGGATTCGCGGATGCATGTAGACTCCACGGCAGGATGCAGAGATAAAACGCCCGTGAGCCAGCCTTCGAATGGCTTCAACTATTTCCGGACTCGACTGCGACACCGGCACGACATATTTGCTCGCTTCCTGAAGCGAAATATCGAGTCGCCACGCAATATCACAGCAGGTTTTGATTTCCGCGCCGGTCCAACCTTCGTCATTTGGGCGTACTTGTTCTGAGATGTTGAACTTGCTTAAGTATATCTGCCAGATGGTGTCCCTTTCCTCCGCGTTGAGCAGATCAAAGAACCAGATTCCTAACGTGAATCTTCTTCTGAGTTCCGATGGGAGCGAATTTACATTGTTGCAGGTGAGAATAAACAAGGGCCGTCCATTGCTTACTGCACCTACAATTTTGAACGCTTGCCGATAATACGCTTCGCTGGCGCCTACCAGAGAATCCTTCATCGCATTGACATCCATTGTGAGCACAGGGATGCCGGTTTCCGTGCCCGATGCCTTGGCAACCAATGACTTTCCTCCGCCAGCTACTCCATTGAAAATCATTCCGGTGGCATCCGTGTCCTGCATGTATCTCAACCACGTCCCGAGAAAATCTTGAGAAACCCCAGAGCTATCTCCGATCACATTAGTTGCTCCAGCGATGCTCTTTTCGCCTTCGTCAACTAAAACGATCGCTCCGGGCGGATTTTTTCCGTTCAGTATTCTTGATAGGAATTGCTTGATGTTTTCCAGTCCTCCGATCTGCACGAATGTTTCTTTGCCTTTCCAAAAACCGAGTCCGCGTGTGGCTTCGATCAATCTGCGTTTGTAGTTCCAGAGGCTCGCAAGGTCTAATCCCTTTGTCTGATCGTCCAGGTTCATCGCCGTTACCTGTTCGATAACAAATGCTGTTGATAATCCTCTTACGGCGTCAACGGCTTTGTTGAGAACTTCATCAGGCGCTTCGGAAAACCTGGCGTTCTTGAATTGCTGCTGGATGATTTCCTTTACTTGCTCCGCATCTGGTACTTGTTCATCCAAAAGTATCAGATCCTGGGTCAATTCCGGCGGTATTGTCATGCCGGGCGAGAGGAGGACAAGCATTCGTCCATCTCTCTTGTACACATCGCGCAGGTTCCAGATGCCCTGAGAGACCGGCTCCAAATTAATGTACCGGTGGGCGTTCAGGAAAAACAGAATTGCACCGCTGGGAAGATCGGCTCCAGCTTCCAACGCCTCTCCCGGATTCGTGAATGACGATACATCCGGTTTTTCCGTGTTGGCATCAGAAAATGAGTTTGCACCTTTGCTTACATTTTTCTGAGCGATAACAGTAAGCATCAAATCGATGGCTTCTTCACCGGCTTTGTTTACAGGGCTGAACCCACGGATGATGTCCCAACACACAAGCGCCGGCGCTTCTTTAAACGATTTCGCGATTCCTCTCATAGTGGCTGCCGGATCAAAAGTACTGATGGCTACGATTGGAACCGAAACTTTACGCGCTTTCTTGAATTCCTTGATCATCACGCTTCAACCTCTCTGAGTTTTCATTTTTTTTTCAGACTGAAAACCGAGACCGCATTGCTCCGCTCTATAACTTCAGCCGTCTTGTCAGATGCCTTCAGATAAAACAGATCTGAATTCCAATCGATAAAAGGTAGAATGATGTTTGCATCATTTTTCTATTTGGAAGCGTCTTGCGCGCTGCTTGTCATGAAAGCGAATATCCTGGCTTTGTTTTTGATCTTGTGCTGGTTGCCTTCTCAGGTGCCTCGGTCGAAAACACCGTGTCTCCAAAGGTTGTCTTTCTTCCTCCTGCATGGCCGGTTGCGCACCAAAAGGCAGGTTGCCCGATTGCTGGTTTTCAAGGTTTAGAGAAATTTGCAAAAGAGCAACTTGGGGATGCGTATGTCTCCTTTGACCTTTTAAGACTCCATAACGCCGGGATCGGCACTTATTACATCTACGATCGTAAACATTGCAAGCTTATCGGATCGGTGCTCGGCGCCAATACGTTCGTAATGATACAGGTTCGGCCTGGAAGCCAAGGTGATAGGTTCTGCGATACCGAGCTTTACAACTTTGAAGGAAAGGTCTATTCCGCAATCGCCGATGAAAAAAAGATTCTGTTTCATTTTAAAGACTTTACCAGTGTGCAAGCGGAGAGCGAGTTATCTCGGATCCGAAAGCAATGCTTTTTGACGATTCTGGCCGCTGCCAGGAAAATTACAGGAAAGAACTAGCGCGACATGTTTGGATCAAGTTAGATGGATCGGTGTTGCTACTTAAATCTGGTTTCGGAACTACAGAATGGACAAGATCAGGATGTGCTTCGTTAGATGCAACTATTAATACAGGAAGTTTAAGAGCTGTACTTCGGGATCGTTTGGAAACGCTGATCGATACATATTAATTACCGTGTGGACATCGTTCTTCGGAATACCTTCTCCCCGGGAGGGCGTCCCTCTGAAAGTCTGATTCAACTGAATACACTTCGGTACCCCGCGCGAATTTATGCGAACAAAGAAAACGTTCCCATCTTGTAGGTCATAGTTTTTTGCACATAACACCAATGATTTTTCGTTTCCGTTGAAGAGGATTTCGAGAGTGCCTCCGGACCAAGAATTCCGGGAAAAACTTATCGGCCCATCATTTAGTTTGGATTCGCTTTTCAGAACCGAATCAGATCCTGCCAGCAACTCGACAAGAACATGGAAAGCATATTCTTCTTTTAACGGACCAAGAATAAATACAGAGCGGATAGAGCCTTGTCCCTGGATGTACGTGTAATTTGACGGGCTCAACGCATATTCTCCCATGCTGCTCACACGGACGTTACCTGGAATTAGTTGCGAATAATCACCATAAAAGAACCACAGCGTCACGAAAATGAAATAGCCAGGGATGAGGAGCAAGAATGCCATCAAGACAGTACCCATCTTTATGCGAGGCATTTTCACATGGACAGACTAAATGAAGATTTGTGCTTCGTCAAAGGCATACCCTGACGCAAAGGTTTGTGTGAAGAATTATCGCTTTTTGAGATTTTTCTTTTCTCCTGTCTTGTGAGAATTTGCATCATCAAGGAGGATGAAATTCCAGAGTGTGGAGTCTTCTGAAAAACTTCTCTTCAAGATTTCAAGGAGTGCCGGAGGTTCTTCTCCGTATACTTCGCTGGACCAATCGACATACGACACTTCACCGGTGTCGAGAATTGCTCCCATCAGATAGGCAAGATCTGCCCCCATATTTTCTTCGCGAAACGTTTCCGTCTCATTATATGCAGTGTCAAAAACTTTTAGCGCGAGATCGGCTTTCTCTTCTTTTGTCATGAATCATCTCTCTTTTATTCCGATTTTGAATAGACTCTCCTTGGTCTTTAATTCGGCAACCAACTGTTTAACGCCCGGCTTGTGCGCGATTGAAAACTTTTCGATGTTGCATATTCCGTAGCTCCGGAGAATCGCCTCATAAGTGCTCATCGTGGAACCCGTCGATGCGATATCATCAACCAGAAGTATTTTGTGCGCTCCGATCGGAAATCGTGCTTCGATCTGTACGCGCTGATTTTCTTGACTCAAATCAACCTTGCCTTTGTGCTTCCTTGGCCGGCTCCAAAGTGGAAGAAACCGAAAACAAGGATCGCAGATTCTCTGAACATTGTTGAGTGTGTTCGTTGAGCCAGGTATTCCCACGGCAAGGTCGCATTCTGTGATGTCTTTTACGGCAGACACCGCATAATGCATCTCCCGCATGCGCGAACCATAAGTCTTGAAGTTGTAAGGGAGGCTATTGTAGCCCTCAACGAGACCTCTCATTAATCCGGCTCTCGGCGTGTAGTCATACAGGAACAAGATACCGGTCCTGATGTTCCTCCAAAGGGGAAGCAACATGTGGCACAGAATTTGGGGGCGGGGATTTAAAAGGAAGTTCAGGAGATTTCTAAATCTGAGGCTTTACTTTTTCAATGACGATGCGTTCGTTTTCAGCCTTTATAAGCACTTTATCTTCACGTCCGAAGCCGAACGACAGCAGCCACTCTCCGGCAATTCGGATAAACGGAACATACTTCTGGTTTTGAGGAAGGTAGCTGACCGATATCACTTCTGCGCTTTTCCAGGCCTCATGTCCGCTCCCGTATCTCGATTTCGGTTAAAGCGTTGAGCCGATTCAACTCTGCCTCGCCGAATCGTTCCACCACGTTGGCCGCAAACGACGGATAAATATCATCCTCCAGATCGAACTCCTCAATCGCTGAGGCTTCGAATTGTCCAACGAGACAAAGCTCATCAGCACCGTGATCAATGTCTATTCGCGTCACTTTGGCCGGTAGGGTGCAGTAAACGTCCTGCAGCAATCCGCCTTCGACAACGGCGATGATTTCCGCGGCATGCGGTCTCTTTTCTTCAGCGTTGGATTCCACGATCGTAACGTTGCAGGTTGTGCATCTGATTGCCACATGGTTTGCAGGTTCTCCAGACGCACTAATCTGGATCTGATGACCGGCGTGAGCTACAAGTTCCGTGAACGTATAAGCAGGAATCATACTTTCCTCTACATTTCCAATGATCTAGCCAGAACTTGGACTGGGCCTTCTGAAGGAGTGCCGAAACTGCTTTCCGATTTCCTGTTTTGGCAGATCCGGTCTTCGCATCTCGAATTTCTTGATGCGGTTGCTGCATGGCTCGGAAGAGTGACTATCGCACTGGGCTTCAGTTGAGGAACCGCAGTTTCCGGCTACCAGTGCCAAAAGGATCTCGCCCGGAACCTGGTCACCAAACCCAAATGCTTTGACAACTCGCACCACGACCTTTTTGAAAAGTGAAATCTTCGTGCTTGCTAGAATTATGTCGCCAAGATCCCTCTGCCATAAACGCATGTATTCCAGTAGCAGCGGTGCATCTCTTTTCAGCAGCTGCACTATTGCCGCATCATTCAAATGGGAACTGATCTCCTGGTGGATTTCGATCATTTTGCGTTCCTTCATCTGATGCCTCCTCAGCGGATCAAGAGGAACCACCGAACGCCGTTAGCTTCCCGGATGATCTTGGCCATTTCCTCCGCGCTTAAAGTGCGGTTGTCCATGACGATCGGTGGCTCAACATTCGCCACAAAGTCGCAGATTGCTGGACGTGGAAATTCCCGAAATGGCTGTCCCTCTAGATTCGAAGACCACTTGCCATACTTTTTCAGCTTACAAACCTCACGCAATGAGGCTGTGACTGTGCCGTTTCCCAGATAAGCTTCCACATAGGGAGCGCCATCTTTTGTGCCGACAAGATACACGTATTTCGACTTGTCATTCTCCATCGAATCCTCCTTCGATTGCTTTGTGATTTGGAAACGAAAACTGTGAACCGCTTAGAGGGAGAGATCAGTAAGGCCGCTCATTGGCTCGAAATCGCCGCTCCTTCCTCGTCTTTTCCTTCTTCCATCTTTCGAGATCGCAAAAACACCGTCCGCACGTATCGCAAATCAGCGTTCTGCAAAATACGCATCTTCTGTGCAGGAATTCGAAAAAATGGAATGGGGTCTTGCAATACCAGCAATGCCTGGCAGGCATAGGCTACGCCCTTGCTTCGGCACTTGATCTGTTTGGCCGCTTCAATAGCTCAACTTCCTCCAGCGTGATGTGCAGAAATGTGGCACCATTTTCTGCCTTCTTTGCGCGGAACTTACCTCCAACAAAAACTCTGCAGCCACTGGTCAAGTATTTGAGACAGTAGTCTTTCAGACTGCTGTAAACTGCGACCTGATACTGTGTTGCGCGTTTCTGTTGGCTACGCCTGAAATCATTTTCATATAGAGGAAAAGTGACAAACTCTCCTTTATCAGAAACTCTCACCTCCGGATCCGTTCCAAGATTGCCCTTAACGTAAATGTGTGCCATCTGTTGCTCCTTATTACCTGGCAGAACACGAGTGAGCCCTTATGACGCTCTCCTGAAACGATTGGCTTCGTTTTTCACCCATCTGCTGAAATTGATTTCCTTTGCCGATCGCTCGAAACGGTGTTTTTCTTTCCACTTCGCGAAAAATTGCGGGCACTTCTCAGCCATGCGGAACGTTGAAATTCCGGCTCTTCGGATATCCTGGATGCTCATGCTGACCTCCGTTTCTTTGCTGTATTCATTCGGATCAAGAACCGTGCGGGCCCAGAAAATCTCTTTCCCAGGCCCCAAAGTCCGCGGCGCTTTTCTCAGAACGGGATGTCCTCATCAGATCCGCTCTGCTCCGCCGCAGCCTCGGCTCCGTTCTCGCCAGCTGCGTCTTCAGAACCATTGCCGTTCTTTTTGTCCAGCAAAATGATCTGGGAAATACGAACCTCTGTGACGTACCGCTTGACACCGTCTTGGCCGGTATAGTCGCGGTTCTGGATTTCTCCTTCAACCATCACATGGCTTCCTTTCTTGACATACTTGCCCGCAACCTCAGCCAATGGGCCGAACGCAACGTTGCGGATGTAGGTCGTGCTTTCCTTCAACTCACCAGACTGTTTGTCTCTCCACCGCTTGTTTGTGGCAACGGTGAAGTTTGCCGTTTGCGTTCCCGAAGGTAGGAAACGAATCACGGGATCTGCGGCCACATGGCCCAACTCTTGAACTCTGTTCAGTGACTTCATACTCGCTCTCCTTTCTGAGAATGGTTAAAAATTTTGCAGGGAAAAAGGCTGGTCATTCAGGGCAACATTTCCAAGTCGTCCCTGAAAGACCATCGAACTTCTAAGGAGGTTCATCAGGATGAGTTGTCTTCCTTGCTCGCTGTCCAGCCAGTAGGTCACCCGGATGAATCAATATCAATTCAAGAATCTTTAAAACGAAAACCATACATGCCGGCTTACGAATAACCTCTCACTTTTCTTCGCTATGCCGCTAATGGTTTTCCACCGTTGCGCGCGATCGATTTGGCAATGCGGTCACAGTGTTCGTTGATGGGGTCACCGGAGTGTGCTCTGACTTTAACGAATTCGAGCTTGTGGTCCCCAAGTTGGACAACCTTCTCAATCTCATTCAGCAGCCGCGCAATTTCTGCATTTTTCCGACTCCATGGGGAACTTAACCATCCAATAATGTTCTGAGAATCGGTAAGAACCGTAACATCACACGGCTTTTTCAAGGCCCGCAAACCCTCAAGAAGGGCAGTTAACTCCATTCGGTTATTCGTAGTGTCAGGAGCACCGCCGCAAAGCACCTTTTGCTTCTCTCCGTCTTCAACGCGGTAAAGCAAGACAGCGCACCAACCACCCGGTCCAGGATTGCCTGAGCAAGCACCATCGGTAAAAATCCGAACACTCTTTCGTTGGTCACCCATGGGTTATCTACCTCCTTTTTCAAACTCAGAAACTTGAAAACAAAAACCCGCATCTCCAAAAAGGTGTATCGCTCAATTCAGGCTTCGGCCATCAACCCGTCAACCAGCACCAACCACATCCGCAACACCGCCAAAAACCGACTCCCACGTTCTTGTGCACTTTGTCGTTACCGTCTTAGGCATTACACTCCTCCACTCATATTGCAGACACAAACCCCCGCAGCTCGTTCATCGCCTTACCACCACAGGTTTCTACAAAGCTCCTCACCCCGAGTTACCACGAGCGGGGCCGCGCAGCGGAGGCCGTCAGGCCTGTGCAAGCGGTCCCGCGTCCCTTTCCTCATGCTTTGCGGGTATATGTTGCTGGGAGGGGGGTGGCGGGATGCAACTTGTTGAAAATAAACGACCTGTGTTTGAGATCGGGATCTCGAGAGCTAAGATTTTGCGGGTACACCCATACGCCTTGCTTCTCACATGGCGGAATTATCGTGGATTGGTGGTGGCGGTGGTGGTGGGATGTAAGGCCAAGAATCCGGAACGTCTAGCTGTCGGAAACGACAGCCTGTCGTTTTTTCATACATACATATAGAGGAAGAAAATCCGTAGAGAAAAAAAACTGACTGCTGCGGCGCCGCCGAACCGCATACTCCTTTTCTCCACCTGCCTCGACGATGCAATTCGGGTCACAGTCTGCTAGATTTTGCTGAGACACGCTAGGAGCCATTGAAGGATCAACTTGCACCAAGGAATCCGCCCTACGGCAGGTCGCCAATGCAGCACGTTTTGGATACATATGTCGGAAAGCACTATCTCGTTTTTGTTGATGAATCGACGCTCATGTTCTTCGATGACACTATGTCGGCTGAAGCGGGATATTTTTGTCATTCAGCTGCCTGCCTTCCCGAAGATCAATACCTTGAAGTCAAAGACGAGATAAAAAGGATTTTTCAGGAATTCCATGTGAACTCAGGTCAATCCGCATTTGAGGATTTCAAAGAATTCAAACATTCCAGTTTCAAACGCGCAAGCTTAAAACTTCGGAGGCAACTGATCGTTACTTTGCGGAACATGCTTCTGCCGCGGGGGTTATTTGTCGGTGGATTTTTCACGCCAGTACGATCTTATATACTCGAAGAAATTCGGACAGATCTGCTCGGTAGGGCGGACGAGATACCGAATGACTATTTGACTGTTTTGTATCCAAGCGCCGTTAAGGCATTGAAGCAGCTAAGCAGAGGTCCCGGCCAGTCTGGGGTTATTGCTCGCCTGTTGAATCTGCCTGTCGGTGCAATCGCCAACACTCTAAAGTCATTAAATAGCTCCTTTCAGGTTATTTATGATCCACGGGAGAAAAGGGAAGACAAAGCGGTTCGCGCGAGCGTTGAAGAATATATGTCCGTCTTTCAGAATCTTAAGTTTCAAGCACCAGGCGGCTTCGGTACATATCTTGACGACAATTTCCGGGGCATCAGTTCAGATCGACCTTCGGACGAAGAAGCCGGTCTCCAGCTCGCCGATCTGATTGCAGGCGAAGTTGTACTATTTCTTCAGGCCAATAGTGATCTTATGAGCTTTGCAGCGAACAAGCGGCTCGTCACTCAAACATCGGTCGAAAAGTTCGGAAAAGATAGCTTCATACAAATCGACGGAAAATGGTACAAAGATGGAACCCTCATTAGAATGCCGCCAGGGCTTAGAAGAAGGTTTGCTGAAGGAGATAAAAACGGAAGCTCGGTCTTTCACTACTTTTCCCGAGCGCTTGCTTCCGGTATCCTAACCTGCTATTCCTCTTGGGGACAGCCGCGTGATCTCAAACCATTTGAAGGGATTATTTTTGATCAGATCGACTGAGTTGAAATCAAGAAAATATTTCGCCGAGTCCGTGACGACTGTTATACAAATCTAGCTACGAAACTTCTTCCGTAATCCCGCTGAAATGGCCGTGAAGTAAGATGAGCTCCATATCCCGTTTTTCTCTTGCATACTTGATGGCTTCTTCGGGTGGAATGATTCCCCACTCCGCAAGATCCTTCAGGGCGTGAAACAAACTTTTCATTCCCTCAGCGCGGCCGTTGCGAAAGAGATATTCATCTATTTTGAAGGGCTTTCCATCATCAGTGCATTCTTTATTTCGGATAAGCGAAGACACCATGTAATTGTTGCGAAGAATTTCCAGGCAGGGCCATAGTGTTTCATCATACGTCTTAACGAGAATCTGGTAGATGACGGCGCGCAAAAGTTGTGAAAGAGTCAACCGCGATTCCTCCCGTTCGACATCAGGAAGGCTGTAAATCAGTCCATTA
This sequence comes from bacterium, assembly GCA_022616075.1. Classification (NCBI taxonomy): domain Bacteria; species bacterium. The sequence goes on along the minus strand of JAKEFK010000191.1, from coordinate 23,925 downwards.
ATCGCTGCGCTTGCGCTATTGGCATGCATCGTTGCGAAAACCAGGGCAGAGTTTGAAGCTTGAATAGCCGCGCGGATGGAGGGTGCGTCTTCGCTGAAAATTTCGCCGAAAACCAAAACGTTTGTATTCTCTCGCCGTGCCGACCGGCCCGCATCGTTGTAAGAGATAGTGTCGCGTCCAATTTCCTTTTGCTTGATATAACACTGCTTGTTCCGGAAGAAGAACTCTCGGGGGGATTCAACGATAGTGATTCGTCTTCCTGGTTTTGTCTGATTGATATGATCCACGAGAGCAGCAAGAGTCGTACTCTTTCCGTTATCCGCCGCGCCTGAGATCAGCACCAGGCCGTTGTGCAGTTCGGCCAGATCCTTGATTTCATCACCGGGCAAATTCAATTCTTCGAAACTCGGGACTTCATCCAGGAGTCGCCGAATAGAGATGTCAAAGTGCGAGCGCTGGTAACCCACATGAAATCTGTATCGACCGACCCCTTGTACAACATGTGAAAATTCTGTGTAGAGTTTCTTCTGTAAATTTTCTTTTAACAGTGCGCTTTTGCCGATCGTCTCTTCCACAATGGCTTTCAGATGATCAGGCGTAATCTTGGGTGTTTCGCCAGGAAAGGTCCGTGACTCACTGCCTATTTGGAAGATGGGGTATTCATTTGCCATCAAGAAGTAGTCTCTGGCGCCCTGCTGATTCCCAAAAAGCAGGATAGAGTCAAGCAAGTTCTGCGCGACATTCATTCCATCCATTCTGATTTCCCTCCTCTACACAATTTTGCTGAAGTTCATTGCATTCCAGGTAATGGGAGTTGACGCACATTCTGGAGTATGTCCTCACCATCGCAATTTGGCCGCTGTTCTGATGAAGTCATCACTTCAATCGTTGGATCCGGAAAATCTCCGGTTACGCGATGAACTTCGCTGATGGATGTTACACCATCCAGCACGTGAGCCAATCCTGACTGGCGAAGTGTGATCATTCCTTCTTTTATTGCAGTATGGCGTATTTTGCCTTCGTCTTTGCCTTCGATAATCATTGCGCGCAGAAGGGGAGTAATGGGCATCGCCTCCGCAATCACGGTTCGGCCTTTATATCCTTGTGTACAATGATCGCAGCCTTCGCGCGATGCTTCCCAAACTTCAACATCGCGGTTCGGTCGAAAATAGAAGCCCGCATCGCGGATAACTTTTGCAGATATAACAACCCGCGTCCTGCACTCTCTGCACAGCTTACGGACCAGACGCTGTGAAATGATCAGCCGCGTGGAATCGCCGATCAGGAATCGTTCAATTTGGAAATTGCGTAGACGTGTAACGACTCCTGGACTATCTGAAGCGTGGATCGTTCCAAACACCAGGTTCCCACCGATCGCTAAACGATAGCTTGCCGCGGCCGTGATTCGGTCGCGAATTTCTCCAACCAGAACCACATTTGGATCCGACCTCTGGATCGCTGGCAGAATCGAGTGGTAGCTCCGGTGCTTCATCTTGGCGCTTGTTTCAATCTGGATCTGATTCACACCCTGCACCGTGTACTCAATTGGATTTTCCAACGAGTAGATCATGAGCCTGAAGTCCTCAGCCTTTTCTCTCATGATCGCCGAAAGCGTTGTGGACTTGCCCATTCCGGTCGAGCCTGCAACGAGAACCATTCCATTGGGAAATGCAGCTGCCTTCTGCAGAAGTTCTCTTGTGCGCGCATCAAAACCTAACTCGTCCAGGTTTTTAGCTTGAGAGTCCGGATCGAAAATCCGAAGAATGCATTTCGGCATGCACTTTCCTCCGATGAACGTAGGCAGAAATTCCACGCGCAATCTGTATCGCTTTTTCCGGAATCCCTTTGCGAATGATCCTTCGTAGACCTGGTCTTCTCTATCGCCTGTATCAATGTTGCCGTCGACTTTCACAATGTTGAGGATTCTGCCGTAGTCCTTCGGCATGCGCCTGGGTGGATATAAAATTCCATCGATGCGGTACCTTACCATGAAGCGGTTTTGATCCAGGAATTCCAAGTGGATATCACTCGCACCTCTACGGAATCCTTCGGCAAGGATCTTCTTGTATTCCGCAAGGATCACATCTTCGGGAAGGACGGTCTGCAGTGCCTCAATTTCTTCACTGATATCTGCAATCTCCTCGATATCCTCATCAGGCAATGTGGAATCCTGATCAATGATCTTGCCCTGAAGCGCTGTCGTGCTCCTGTTGCGCGCAGAAAGGACCGATTGACGTTGTCCCCGGAGTGCAAGAACTTTGTCTGTCGTTGGCGCGTCCAAAAGTTCTACTCCTTTTTCATCGTACGAGCCGAGCTTGTCATCGATGGCTTTTTTGTCTGCAAGAAAAGGGGTAAGTGTAATGAATTGCCGTTCGAGCATCTGTGCGATTGCGACGAGCGCCTGCTCATCGGTTGGATCTACCATGGCAATTTGGAAAATCTGGTTCTTTTTTCCGATGCAAATTACTTTGTGTTTATGGCACAAATCCCTGGCCAGCAGTTGGATATGCTCGTTTGCTACAGGGTATCCCTGAAGGTCGACGTATTCAAACTGGTAGATTTCAGTCAATGCGGCAGCTGCCTGTTCCACTGTGCAAAGTCCCATCTCGACTGCATAATCTGCAAATTTTCTTCGGACTTTTCCATATGCGCTCTCGGTTTTCTGCCGCTCTAAAATCAAGCGGATTTGATCCATGCCGATCACGCCGTTGTTTCGCAGAATGTCTCCAATTAAAGCCTTAGAGCCCATTTGCGGTTGCGGTTTGCGCATCGAACAGTCGAGGCAAGAAGGAAGCGGCGTATTCTTTCTGCGGTCATTGGTATAGAAGTGAGTTTCGGCCCCGCAGAGGTTGCAGCGCAGAGTCTTCCACTGTTCGGATGGAATTAACTCAACTGCTCCTCCGCGAAATGCGAGTTTCAGCTGCTGCACTAGAGCAAACTGGTGTCTCGGTGCATTCGTTTGTACGGATGTAACTGCCTCTTTCTTAGGATACGATGGCGTCCGGCGCAATCGATCTTCAGACAGCGGTCTTGCCGTCCCTTCTTGATGAGAAGTCATCAAATTTCTCCTTTTTTCCAGGAACTGTACTTTGTGTACCGAAACCGGTTGTGCAACACCTATGCCAACCAGTAGCCGTAAAAGCTAAAGGCCAGCTCTCGTCAAGCCTCCGGAAACCATTAAGCTTGTCGAGGCCTTTTAAGCGATATGAGGGTAGAAAAGTAAATGGTGAAAGTCTCGATTTGTAGATGTGGACATATCAAAATAAATATGGTGCGGTTACGATTTCAGGTTCTGACGAAATTCCGAAGAGATGAATACCGTGACGCTGGGGTGGCCCTGCCCAGAGCCCAATGGCGTTGCAGCTTCGATACCTGTTGCTCCTGCGTGCGGCTCAAGGGAACGGTCCTTCGAACCCCTTCCAACAGCAAAGAGGTTGTCATCTCTTGGCCTTTTGATATTGCATGGATCACGCTGGAGTTGACCACTTGCTCAATTTCGGCGCCACTCCATCCGCGCGTTGCCATTACAAGAGCACGCATGTCAAATTCGTTTGGTGGCAGGTGAACCTTCCGCAGATGAATTTCAAAAATGCTTTTGCGCTCTTCATCGCTTGGCAGGTCGACATAAAAAATCTCATCAAATCGGCCGCGCCTGATGAGTTCTGCCGGCAAAGCCTCAATTCTGTTTGCGGTTGTAGCAACAAAAAGATACTTTGGCTTTTCTTCAAGCCATGTCAAAAACTCCGAAAAAATTCTACTGTTGGATCCTCCTGGTCCAGTACTTCCGCCTGCATGTTCATCAAGAGATAAACACTTCTCGATCTCATCAATCCACAAGATTACCGGCGCAAGTTCTTCTGCCATTCTCAGGCACTTGAAGAATCTTTCCTCCGGGCTGCGATTTCCAGAAAAAATGTTACCCATTCTCAAGCGGAAAAGTGGCGTTTCCCATGCGGCCGAGATCGCTTTAATGGCCAGCGACTTTCCGCAACCGCTGATGCCCATCATCAGCAGTCCTTTTGGAACGTTCGCGCGGTCAGCAAATTTCTTATCACAGAAGAACGGTTTACGCTCCGTCAACTAATCTTTAACGTTGTCCAACCCGCCAACATCCTTCAGAGTCAGACGAGGTGGGATGAACTCAAGAAAACCTTCCTCCTTAACTACCTGTTCCTTATACCGGTAAAGTTCCTCCAAAAGCTCTTGTTCACCGCAACCATTCAAATTGATGAATGTGTTGAACAGGTGTCGAATTGCGGGTTCTTTGAAGCCTCGCAGGGCGAGAGATAGTTTTGTGGCCAGGGCATTGCTCAGCTTGCGGTGATGACGGGAAAATTCATCCACCATAGACTCGATTTCTCCGGCATCCGGGCCTGGAAAATCCAGCGTTACCACTTCGCGCCTGAGCTCCTGCGGAATCTCTCCGGCAGGCGAAACGAAGAAAATGAACTTCTTCGGGTCGCTCAAATTTTCCTGGTAAAAATTTCTTAAGGTGCGGGCGATATCGGGTTTTTGGAGAAATGGAGTCGCATCATACAGCAGAAACATTCCGCAACCGGTGTAGGAATGGATGAATCTCAGAGTAGCAGACGGCGACTTCGCCTGATCTCCGGTTGGAAGTTCTGCTTTTCGTTGATGACCATTCCATCCTGATGCAATATCCCAGCTGGCGAATAGGTAATCGCTATTTGTGAACCATTCGGTGGCAATCGTCGCGAGGCACTTCTTAACGCGGTTCTCTTCGGTCGTTCTGATGAAGAACAGCGGATGTCCGCCACGCAAGTATCGCAGGATCTGTTTGGTTGCGCTTCGGGTTTCCATTCACTTCCTGATCTTTGTGGATTCCTTCCAATTGACCTGCGTCCCTTGCAGCCGATTTCGAAACAAAGTATGTCCGACAGTGGCGTAGTAAAGCCCATCAGTTGCCTGGATGTTGTTATACAGTTCAATGGTAACTACATCGATGACACTGCTCTTCATATCGATTTGCGGATTGACGTTGAACGTGGCTGATGTTGTTTCTCTGCCGACCGGATAGATTTCATTAAGTTTATCGCTATCATCTACGATACCGTTTCCATCGACATCCACGTTCGGGACAGGGTCGCCTTTGGTATTTACGAATTGAGGATTCAGCTTCTCACTCACATACCAGGTGATGGATCGCCCGCCGTACGTGCATTGAGTATCCTTTACCGGATTGGTTGTCGCGAAGGTTACGCCATCCGCAAGACTCATGACTGGATTGATGCCACGATGTCCTAAGGGTAACGCAATTTTGTAACCGGTCTTGTTCGACTCCTGTTGTGTGCTCAGCGTAACGTATTTCGTGTTTTCAGTATCAGGATCGTTGTCATCGTACTCGCCAAGCGTTGAATCGTATTGGGTGAGATCGTCCAACGCAACTGTTTGCCCGATGTCACGAAATGCGAAGAAGTATTCCTGCGGTGGCGGATCCTCATTCATGTCAGCATCGGTTAGAAGTTTACCGGTAGTGCCGTAATAGTAGCGCTGACCTTCAACTCTCGACATTCGGATTGGTGCCGTGATTGGCCTGCCTAAATCTGCGATGGAGCGTGAGACGGACCACTTCGAAAAATCGGAACCCGGAGTTTTGACTTCTATCAGTTCACCCTTATAAGTCCCGACAACAAGGCTATCCATTGTGCCGTCATCATTCGCATCCTGCGCATAGACTGATGTTGTGCCGTTGCCGAGTTGATCGGAGACTTGCAGCGTCTTCAGAATGTTGCCTTTCAAGTCAAATGCAACGATCTGCGCTGTAGACCCATTCGAATCTGCCTTGTTGTTGTAGCCGCTACCGCCAACGAAAGCGAAAATCTCGCCTGCAGTATTGTCTTTTAGTCGCGCTGATATAACCGGGGAGAAGCTGTTTCCAAGTGCGGGATCCGATACTTCAAACATGAATTGAATATTGTTTGGGTCGGTGATATCCAAAGCAAAGTAGACTTGTCCTCCTTGTGCCATGCCGGCGATAAGAACAGTTTTCCATTCAGCATCCGTGTCATCATAAACATCAAAGGCTTGAAGAGGTCCGGCAACATATGCGGTGCGCGTATAGCCAGGCTTCGGAAAATCCTTCAGTCCTTGCAAGGCTGCCTTTGGGATGAAGCTGTAAAGCTGTTGCCCCGTATTGTAGTTAAGAATGTGGAGTTGACCGTCTCCCGTTTCCACAGCGACCATAGGAGTCCGGTTCTTGTTCGCAGAGGCGAAATCTCTATAACATTTCTTCTCGCCATTTTTCTCGAAGCATTCCTCCATGCCGCTTCGTGGAGGACCGATGACCAGTGGAGAGGTAAAGATTTCTCCAAGAGGCCACGGAGATACTTGAGTACTTCCTTCCAGGAATGATCTGTCTCTCATCCCACTGATTTGTTCACCACGAATGTACTTGATCGCGTTTTGGATGTCAGTCGTGGTTGGCCATGAAGAGTTCCAGTTGGGGCCATAAGGATCGCTTGGATTGTCAGATGATAGATCACTTACCAAGGTGCTGTTTGTTGGCGTGAAATCCGCGGCCGTTCTACCATCAAGCGTTGATTGAACTTTCAATGACGCAATATCGGCCGATCTTAAAATGCTTCCGAATTCCCACAGAACGTCATCGCTTGGCGGAGGCAAAATGAGCTGCTCACCTGCGTCCGGTTTTATTCTGTACAGCTTCGCCGTGTATGCAGCCATATCTGTTATCGGAACTAGCCATTCGCTTCGGATTGCCAAAAAAGTGGAACATGTGCCTCCAAAACTTGGCAACGTGGTCTCTACATCTTGTGTGCCTGTGCCCATATCGCTTACAACTTGATTGATGATGCTCTCCACCGAACCCCAACGTGTCGCGATGTAATCGTTATTAGGAGGTGTTACGCCTGGAGGCATATCTTTTGCGACGCGCTGCATGAATTTACAAAATTTGTCCCCGCTTAAGCAGGTCGTCGGACTATCTCCGTATACAGCTGAGCTTCCCATATAAATCGTATTGATGGGTGCTTTCGGATATACGGTTCGGAAGTAATAAGCTGCATCATCTGCAATCCAATTATTGGTTATGGCTTCAGGACAATGCCCCAGGGCGTTGTAATCGGGAAATGTCGGATCATGGCCCCCATCTCCATCAAAGTCTGACGGTTCCCCGGAATATGGAAATGTTGCCTGCTTGGAAGGAATGCGGCAATCATTCCAGTTTTGCCCATCGCCAAGCAGCAAAACACTGAACGGCGAATCAGGATCGCCCGGGTAATCGAGGGGACTGCACGCGAGCCCTCCGGAGCAGTATGTTGACCCAGGAATGTTGTAAGACGGTCCGTTCGATAACCACCGGAGCATTTCCGCAAAGCCATTCGCCATCGGTGTAGAACCTGAAGCACCAAGGTTCTCCAGTCTTGCGAGTTTCGTGCTTAACGGATCGTCAGCCGTAAAGATCACTCCTGCAAAACATCGTCCGTTTGCATCGCACCATTTCGGATAAGTCACGAGGCTTTGTCGAAGCGTCGGCCGGCTCTTTAAGGAGTCCTTAACAATCCATTTTGCTACGATTATGTTTACCGGCGCCGGTGTAACCAGAGCGGTGTTCGGACCGTCGATATCATAACCACGCTGTTCGTTGATCCACCGGCCGTAACATTTTCCGGGAGTACTTCCCCAACAGTCGTTTCCCGGCGGTGTTAGATCTGGATCGGGCTTTTGCAAAGGAAGAACCCATGACTGTTTCTTCACCCAGGCTCCAGTAAAGAACATGTTGCCATCTCCGTTTGGATTAAACATTCCTGTGGTTCGAAGCGTGGAGATTTGCGCAGGCGTGAGTCCTTCCTGGGCCAGATCGGTGTCAGCAGTGCCATATGAAAGATTTGTGACAATTTCGAGTGGAACCTGAAATTGTGCCATGCCCTGCGTTCCGACCATATGGAAGACGTGAGAGGCCCATTTGTTCCACCAAAAATTCTCGATGCCTTTTCCTCCGTTGTACGTTGTCGGATCCGGACCGTTGATGCTTGGGTCCTGCGCGTAATCAACGTGCATGCTTCCGCTTTTGTCCATGTAGAAGATCAAATTAGGCCGATAGTTCTTTCCTCCACCTCCACATTTGGTGGCATAAAACGGCGGCACTTGTGAGAGTGGTATTGCCTCGTATGCAAGAGCGGCAACGGTCATGCAAAGTTGACCAACCAATGCAAACTTCCAGGCAGATCTTAAAACCTCCATGCTTACTCCTTTCCGGTTCAGTAGTAGAAGCTCCTTGAAAATTGCTGCTTTCGCTCAACCTGTGTATTGATGCCTGTCTGCGTCCGCGCAACGATTACGTATGTGTGCCTCCGCCAGCAGCTATTGCTATAGCCATCGTTCGAAATACAGTTGCTTGCTGCAGAAATGCCAAGCGGCACGATCAGATATTGAGCGGCATCCGAACTGTTGATCTCGCCATCGCCGTTTTCATCGATCTTGTAAAACTGATCGGCCGACAACTTTGAAAGTTCTTCCTCTGATTTATTGGTGATTTGCTTGTAGCAATTTGTGCAATCAGTGACCCAGTCAGCATCAAGTTCGGGCGGATCGTTAAGAGAGTCCAGCCATATCTTTGCCAGAACAATCGTTGCGTCTGCACGATCGGATGCGACTGAATAATTCGTTTGGGCCTGCACCTGTTTCCGGTGCGAACGCGAGCTCTTGTATAAGAACGTCGCAATAAGGGTAATCAGCAGCACCACGATCAAGACAACGATGAGTGCGTTGCCTTTCTGGTTAACAGTTACAGTTCCAAATCGGAATTCAGCCTTCATAAATTCTTGATGTCAACATCGACTACAGACAATGTGCGCTTCCGGTTATCGTTAAATTTCAGGATTTTTCTTCCGACCACGTAGTTTTGACTTTCTTTGCTCACTGGAATCTGATCACCCGCGACAAGAATCCAAAAGCGAAGAAGTCTCGTATCCTTGAACTCCGCTACTTCCTGGAGCGGCGTGGCGTCTACAGTTCCATCGCCGTCCGAGTCATCGTTTTCATCAATGATTCCATTCGCATCTGTGTCGATTTGCACCGTAATATGGCCAGCACACGGAAGACATTTGTCCCAATCCGGATCAGATTGTGTGCAAACAGATCCGGGCTCTTCAAAGTTGCCAGGGCGGTATCTGCAGTTGGGATCCTCATCGGAGTTATCTGCACACCAAACCGGTGCGTCATCTTCATCGAAGTACGTTGGCTTGTAATAGAAGGCTACATCGAAGCCCTCAATGCCTGAACCGATGATGCGGTCAAACTCCGAGCCATCCGAATGTGTGGTCTTTAAATGCAGCTCACCATTGTTCAAAGTAAATTGATGAAGCTGAGCAACTTCACCGATGTATTGCCCCTTGCGGAGCCAGTATGCGGTGTCATTTGTAACGACCGTTATTTTTGCATCATCGGCAGCTCCATTCTTTGGAATCACCGGAAGAGTCTCATCCTTTGCTATCAGAGGGACCTTATCATCGGAAAGAATCGTGAGCGGAATCTCCTCACGATCATAGAACGAGGATTTCAGGCCGGCTGTATTCTGCACATCGATTTCCGTAGACTGCATCGTTCCCAGAAACAGGTCATGATCCGCAACGTAACTGTAGTAACCAGAATTGAGCATGAGCGCCAGGGAATTCTCTTTTGCTTCGATGATGACTGGCGCGTCTGCAGGCACGCCAAGTCCCGCATGATACAAGTAATAACGCATCTGGTCTTCTACAACTCGTGTGCGGTCAAGGGAGATCACACTGCTTGAAGTTTTCATTGCAGTTTCTGAAACGTCGGAATAAAGCCGGTACGCCATGAGAAGAACAATCAGCAGAATCGCTGTGGCAACGAGAACTCCAAGCAATGTGAAACCCTGTTGCAGCGAGTTGCGCTTTATCCCAATGGTGCAAGAGTCCATGTTTTCCCCTCTTCTGAATAACGGTAGACGTCCGAATCACCGGAATCATAAACGCGCACACAAACGGTCTGGTATACCGGAGCGTTTGGAAAATTGAGCCCCATGACTCTCTGCTCTTCTAATCCTGAGGCATCGATGAAAAAGATGTCGGTGTTTTTAATGATCGTTGGTAACCGGAGCTCTTCAGTGCCATTGATATAAATCCGTCTTTTCCAATCATCCGGTATGGAGGTTGGATCGGTGAGTACTACATCAGTTGCGAAAGTTCGCGTCTCAATCACTTCCTCCCCGGCTTGCCAACCATCCGCAGGATCATCGTCTTCCACATAGATCGTGTAGCCATCTGACTTCACTTGCACTGCGAATTTTTCTGAACGGCTTTTTGAGATTTCGACAGCTTCACGAACGTCAAACGAGATCTGACGAGCTGTATAAAGCAGCGTCTTCTGATTCCTTCTGGCCATGCCAAGAAGGCCTGTCGCCATACTTAGAATGATTCCAATCAGAGCGAGCGTAACGAGAACCTCAATTACGGACATCCCGCGGTAGAGTGTGTGAACAAGGTTATTCTTTGAAGTCATATTGAAAGACTCTCCCGACATAGGTTCTGGATTTGATGGGCTTGTGTGTTAAGTAGGGAACCAGATCAATCCGCTTCACTTTAATTCGCTCGTTGCCGCTTTCTTCTTCTGTAATCGTCCAATCGATCGTAACTTTCCAACCCTTTGATGTTGTTCTTTCCACACTGTGCAGTCCGGCCTTGGCATCCAGATCCGCATCGTTGAAGTCAAGAGATTTAAGTCTGTTGAGCTCCGATTCGGCCAGGTCTTTCAGCAGCGCGTGCTGCCGGGAAAGCTTCAGACTGAGCAGGTCAACTGCTACCAGATTGAGAATTCCTGCGAGCAAAGCCATTAGAATTGCAAGAGAAACGATCAGCTCAATCAAACTGAAACCATTCTTGTTTTTGCGTGAGGTTGTGGAATTTGTCATCCTCAATTACCTCAGCGGAAGTTGCATTGTTGTCCAGCCAGTGACAGGCTTGCCGCTGTTGGATGCAGGCTCAAACTCGAGTTGTGAAACTGCAGCGTGGTAGAAGTTCCATTGCTCATCGGTGACATAAATCCACTGCACGTTTTTTACTATGCCGTTTTCAGATACAAGCAGGCGCACAGTAGCCATGGAATTATTGATCCTTTCTTTTAACGGATCGGGGATTGAACTTCGAACGATCTTCGCTGGTGTGCTATGCAATGTTGATGTGACGACGCGTGTCTTGGCCATCGGCGCAACTGTCGCTTGCAAGGCAGGTTGAGAACCGCCATCAGAGAAGGCAAAAAAGCAAACCGCACCAAGCAGAGCGAAAGCTCCAGCAGCGACAGATTTCATCGACTGAAATCTTGATGTCAGCTCCGAAATGATGGATGTATCACTTTGGCGAATTGCACGTAGCGCTTGCGCTGCAACTGACTCAGCAAAGTGTTCCGGGGCAATCTGGTGCATTTGAGACGTGGGACGCACTTCCTTTCCGCTAGTGACGAACATCTCTTGCACGGCGATATAGGCATCTTTGCGGCTGACACCTGCAGCAAAAAGCGACGGTTGCAAATATCGTAGCCAGCCGATGATCTTCTCAGATGAAATATTTCTTGCGAGTTCTTTCAGATCCCGCATCGTTTCCCTGTTCGGCAGGGCGAAGAAGGCCATCAATCTTTCTGATGGATCCGGAACAAAAGAAAGGAAATGGCTGAAGTAATCAGCTGCAATCGCGGGAACGTCTGAACTCGAAGCCTGCCCGCGTGACGCACGCGCAGTAGGTACTGGAATAATCCCCACTTTGCCATGCTCAGTGATCACCACCGTGTCGGATGAGATGACAACTGGAATTCTTTTCCTGGAGGCCAGAATCATTTCCGATGCCGTTCGATAAAGAATGTGACAGAAAATGCTGTTTGGAATCCGAAGTTGTTCTTGTTGCAAAGTATCAAATGCATGCTTAAGAGAGATGTGATTGTAATATCCGGCTGAGATAGCAGGCAGCCAGATGTCAGAGTTTACGTATCGGATCTGGTTGCCACATGTCGCGCATACAATGCATCTTTCCCTGGATGGCCAATCCTCAGAGATCGATGTCTCGCACTGCGCACACACAAGCTCTCCCGAATCTCCTTTCGGCATGTACCGAAGTCCGGATAACTTCTTCCCGAAATTCTTGACACGGAGTTCTTCATGAAACTGAAGTTTCTTTAAATCTCGAAGCTTACTGCCAGCTTCGATGAAAAGGTCGTATTCGGAAGTTCCAGGCAGAACCGATGGAAGCAAATACGTTATGATCGCCGGCTCACGTGTGGAGAGATTGTCCGCAAGAGCAACCTCAGCAATATCTGTCCTTAAGAGTACGCCGCTTACGTGCCAGGAATCGATCATAGAAATTCTAGGGTTCAAGAACTTCTCATTCTGCGAGAAACCCGGTATCACGTAATTACTCAATTCAATTGTTTTCAATTGTGAAATTCCTCGCATGGCGAAAATCTCATTGCAACAGCCATGCCAGGTGTGAGGTTAGAGGGATTGAATTATTGATTTCGACGAAGCGCGGAAGGTTGCGTTTACGAAAGACCCCTAGCTGCCTGTTAAAATCAGCACAGAGGCATATAAAGGCTTAGAATGCACATCCATATTTATAGATGGCGGGTTTGATTTGGCTCGTGTTGAAGACTCACAGGAGTCGGAAATTGTTGGACTACTGTGGAAATCGTTTCGACTTCGGAGAATATCATTGGGATCTCGCCTTTCGGCAAATCACTTTTACTTTAAAAGAGTGTACATCGGAGTCTTTAGTGCTCTGGCGAGTTTGTAAAGGGTAGGCAAGGATGGAAGGTCCGGCTGTGAAACCATCTCCAGACGCTGCCAATACTTGTAGGTTATTCCAGCCCGCTCGGCTGCTTCTTCTTGCGATAAGTGCAGACTTTTCCTTCGGGCTTTGAGATTCTTGGCCAGGATCGCTTTAATTCTCTTGACATCACCCATCCACACCGATTATGCAAATGGATACCTTTGAGGTACACTCAGGGAGAGGTATGCAAGGATTCAAGAGCGACGCCCCGCAACTACAAGAGAAAGATCGTCCTACACGAGAGAAGACCGCAGAAAGTAACAATTCACAAGAAGAATTTGAAGAGTTCATTAGACGCAAGGGCGGACCCAACAAGATTGGCTCACGCGAGATCGAAGAATGGATTGGAAACAAGCATCGCAGGGAATAGCAGCTTTCAGCTTCTCTGCTCAACCAATGCAGACGCATAGCGTGCGTTTACCGGCTCCTCCAGAAGAAAACGGTTCAGATCATCAGAAAGCGCCCTGGCTGAGTCGTACCTTCTTTCCTGTTCTTTCTCGAGACATTTTAGAACGATCATCTCCAGTTTGGCTGGAACGTTTGTTCTCTTTAAGACCGTACAGATGTCGTGCCGTTCGTAAGGAGGTGTACCAACAAGCAGTTCATAAAGAGTTACGCCAAGGGCGTATGTGTCGGTTCGACTGTCAATTTTTTCGGTTTCACCTCTTGCTTGTTCTGGAGACATATACAGAGGGCTTCCAATGATCGTGCCTGGTCTGGTTAATTCCAATGCATCCAGAACCCGTGCGAATCCGAAATCGATGATCCGTGCTATCAGTTCGTCAGTTTCAGTACGTTCAACCATGATATTGGATGGCTTAACATCGCGGTGCACGATGCCGGCGAGATGAGCTGCATGCAAGCCATTCGCGACGTCTCGCATGATTTGTGTCTTTTCTCTCAAGCTAAGTTTTTTCTGAATCTGCTTCAGTGTACCTCCGTTGATGTACTGCATGACAATGTATGCCTGGCCCTGGATTTCACCGGCCTCATAAATGGCACAGACATTGGGGTGCTGAACGCGGGCCTGTGCGCGTGCTTCTCTGATAAGGCGCTCTCTCAGTTCCATATCTTCTGTTTTCAGAAGCTTCACAGCAACATACCTGCGAAGTACTGGATCAAATGCTGTGAACACTCGCCCAGTCGCGCCTTCACCCAGAAATACTGGCTGCTCATACCGGCCGAACCAAACTCCGTGGACGGGTTTACTTTCAACCTCCTGAGTAGCGGCCTGAACAGCAACATCCGGCTCGACGCAATCGTCTTCCGTCGACTCACAGACTTCTGCGAGAAGACTTTCAAGCTGGTCTTCGCCGAGTATATTCATCAGATCTTCAAGTCCAACGATACCCCTTTGAATCGCAAGTCCCCAGACCTTCCTGTTGATTTCACTATGCATATCAAATCAAAATCACTTCAAACATATATATCGAAATCGAAAGCAAATTACCGCCACTGTAGCGATTTGTGGGTAAACAGATCCCCCCTACTGTTGCATTTTTGAGATGGCTGGCTATAATGTCACGGCGTTATGATAAAAGCAAGCCCCTTATTTAAAGAAAAGTGCTCCGAAATCGTTCAAGCGGAGATCGCCCTGAATGAACATTTGGGTTCCGAGGATTTACCTTACCATGTCATTGAGAGGGTCCGGGATCTTATGGAGGCAGAATACGCAAGCTTTGTGCTTCAGGAAAACCGTGTCGTTAAGTATTCAGCCTCTACTGACGGGGCTTGGAATCAGCGAAAGCCTTCCCATACTGTCATTCAAGAGGCTTTGGCAAATGGTTATGCATTGAGAAATCCTAGCGATCCATCCACTGCGACCGAATCGCAGATATCGCAGAACATCCGTTCTTGCATTGCGGTCCGAATCGATATTGCAGGCTCTGTTCGCGGTGCCGTTTACTGTGATATCAGAACTAAGAAAAAGGAGTTTTCCCAGGCGGATGTTGAACTCTTATCGCAGATTTGCCGCTTCTTTTCGATATATTTCTTTTCCTTCTCACTGTTGGAATCGAGTAGGGATCTTTTTGAAGAAAACGCACAGACCTTAACCGACAAAATCAATGAACATGCGGGATTGAATCGTATCATTGGGGTATCACACGCCATGGTTCAACTGCGAGAGGAAATCGCGCACGCCGCCCGGCACAATTGGCCGGTCTTGATTCAAGGAGACACCGGTACCGGTAAAGAATTGGTGGCACGTGCTATCCACTATTTATCTGAACGCGCCCGTAAACCTTTAGTTGTTGTGAATTGTGCCGCTCTAAACCCTGGACTGATCGAGGCAGAATTATTCGGTGTCAAAAAAGGTGCGTATACGGGGGCGGAGTACCGCAAGGGCCGAATCCAATCTGCGGATGGCGGCACACTTTTTCTTGATGAAGTGGGAGAGTTACCCTATGACGTTCAAGCCAAGCTTCTGCGAGCGGTTGAGTTCAACGAAGTGCAGATGCTTGGAACCGATGAGCTGGTTGAGAACGTCGACTTCAGACTGATCACAGCTACAAACCGCAATCTGCACCAGATGGTGAAGGAAGGAAAGTTCCGTCTTGACTTCTTGGAACGGATCCGTGTTAAACGAATATGGGTTGCGCCGCTCAAAGATCGAAGACAGGACATTCCACTATTGGCCGAGTTTTACTCCCATCCGAAACAGATTAGCAAAGAGGCAATCGATTATTTGAAGGATTTGGATTACCCAGGCAACGTTCGACGTCTGAAGACAATCGTTATCATGGCGAGAGACCACTGCTCAGGCGTTCAGATTGAAAAGAAGGATCTGCAGGACATTGTTTACAGTCTGGATGAGGAATATCCGGCTGAGTGCCGGGAGGCCGTTCCAGCAGATGAGGAAGCAGTGGAGAATTTAGACTGGTACAGATTCCGGAGAAAGTCTCAGAGAGCAGTGCGGGAGTACACGTTGGTTCGAAAAACGGATCATCTCAGTTTCGATGAACTGATACTCCGGCTGACACCGGAATGGAAATCTGACGTAATCGAATTGCGCGACAAGTTAACGTCACTTTACGAAAAATGCGGAAAGAGCTGGTTTAAAGTGGCCCGCGAAATTTTCAATTTAGAAAAGAGCGAGAAGAGCAATTTCGTGGCGTGGATCTACATACTTCAGGGGAAGGGAATATTACCGAAAACCAAGCGCGAGAAAGTCGCGGTTTCTTGAGTTAGCATCTGTGATTGTGCGCCAACAATTGGTTATTTTTCCGAGATCAGTCGAAAATTCTTCAGCCGCGGTGGGAATCTTTTCGACCTTTTAGGATTATGCAACTTCCTTGCTTCTGCATTTCTCAGCAAATGATTCTAATTCATCTCTGTGAATCAATATTGGTTTGCTGAGAAATTTGTGGGGGTTGAAGGGATGCGGGACCTTCGCCGCTTTAATCACGCCCGTCTTCACATAATCTCGAACCGTCCAGGAAGAAAGACTTAGCAGTGCTCCCGCTTCCTCGAGATTGTAAAGCAACTTTTTGCCGAAGTCTTGGATCGGCTCTTCTCTTTGTTTTTGAGATTTCCTTCTAGACATTTGTTTCTTTCAGAATGCAAGTACTGGGCCAAACACGGTGTGAAATGCTGGCCATTCATGGTGGGGTGGATTTTGACGGCATGAATTTCGCACAAGAATCCCGCACATATGTCACGAAGCCAAAAAGCAGTTGCGCAGTTCTTGATACCGGTGTATATATCGCTTATGCCGAAGGGGAAAAATAAACGGGGAAAATAGGAGATGCCAAAAATATCAGAAGGACTTTTTCGACGTAGCTACAAAGACAAGCAGACTGGCGAATGGAAGCACGTTAAGACTTACACGATGCGCTATATCTGCAAGCCCGGTTGCATCGATCATTCAGAGGGAAAAAAACAGCATCGGGAAAATACGGGAAAAGATACACTACAAGAAGCAAAAGTAGTCCGCGATATCCGACTTGGAAAAGTTGCTGAAGGGCGGTCGGTTAATTCAGCAGAAATTACGATGGGCGAACTTCTGCAAAATGTTCTCAACTGGACTCAGGTCCACCGAAAGACTTCAACCTACCGTGAATATAAAGACATAATAGATTTGCACCTCAAATATTTCTTGTCATTTCGGGCGATTGATCTTTGCAGAAATCCAGGAATCATTACCAAATTTATCGCAAAGATGAAACAGCCCGGCGCGAAAAATGAAAAGCAGAGTTACAGCGCATCACGAATCAATGCGATGCTTCAGGTGATCACACGTGCGTTTTCATTAGCAAAAAACAGATTGAGTGAACAACCGTTGATTGAAAAACTTAAAACTGGAGACAATTCAAGGAAAGGACACTTCAAACCTGAAGAGCTTGAAAGCCTTTACAAGCACTTACCCGAAGATATCCTCCGGATGATCCACGTATTTGAAATCACCGGATGGCGATCCTGGTCAGAAATCGCTTCGCGAAAACGACACCATGTTGATTGGAAATCTGGCGAACTGATCCTTGAACCAGGTGAAGCGAAGAATTCTGAGCCGCGCATATTTCCGCTCATTGGCGAACTTCATGCAATCCTCGAAGAACAGGAACGAGTTACTAAGGAATTAGAAAAGAAGCTGGGCCGAATTATTCCTTGGCTCTTTCATCACAATGGTGAACCGTTCGCAAAATTCTACGAAGCGCGCGGATACTGGAAGCCGACAAGGTACTTCCGAGACTCATGGAGTGCGGCATGTAAAGCGGCAGGGCTCGCTAATCGGCTTCGTCATGATTTCAGGAGAACTGCCATCCGCCACTTTGGTGAAATGGGGATTGGCGATGATGAAGGTATGGCGCTATCGGGTCATAAGTCTCACGCTGTCTACGCAAAGTACAAAGCGATTGGAAGGGAAGATATTCATCGTGCGGCAAAAAAGCTGGAAGGAAAATCTTCCAGCTCAGCCTTGGCAAAGTCCGGGAATACGACAGAATAACCGACTGGCATTCGCAAGGGATATTATGTCCAATGACCTCTGGGATTCCAGCTCATTGTAAATTCCAATGGCCTTTGGCACCTTCAGTGCAACTTGGATGCGATTCGGATTTTCGAGCGGACGCATTTTTTAAGCCGGTAAAAGCCCACGACCCAGACGTTCAATAAGGTCCGTACGGACCATAGAGTAGAGTTCAGGGGATGGATGCCACTTTTGAGGGCTTCGCTTGTTGTCAGAATTCCGTTTTTTGTCGAAAGACAGAAGGGCTTGCTCAATTGCTCGCGAATGCTTCTTTTTCGATATGTGGATAAAAGACCTTATAGTTATTCTTAACTACAGGTAAATTTATCCATGATCTCAAACTAAATTGATCCAGAATTTGCCCTGGACAAGCGTGGTTCAAAGGAACTCAAATCGCTAAAGATATCCACCGCGAAAAAAGGAAGGAAAGTATTTTTCTAGCCCAGTTATAGCACAGTCGGAGAAGACGACCTAATAGATTCAATAACTTACGGCGGCTGACACCAGACTTTCACTTTGGTAACAGCAATACTTAAGCCCCATCTCGACGAGCGGTCACTCGATTTTGAATGCCCGACACCAAACTGAAAGTTTGGTAACGTTGACGTGCCGCAATTATTTGCACAAGGTGAGAAATAGCTCGGCATGAAACTTGCGATGTCTGGCAAGAATAGTGAAATATTGCGATAGGAGGATTCAACATAATGAAAAAGAATGGCCGAAGACGGACAGCAAAAATAACACCCGAGCTCGCATCGATCCTAGAAAAGCAAGAACAATTGTTTGTTGAAAGATTCGGAAGAGAGATGGGGCCAAATGATCTCATTTTCTTTAATCTGGATCCTGAAGAGGTAAAAAGACAGGTTATTGAAGCAATGGAAAAGACGGGAATAGCGCCTGAATTGATTTATGCGTTCAGGAAGACCGGTCGGATTCTTAGAAAAAAGGACAGAAAAAGCCTGACAAGAGAGGAATTGAAAGAATGGGACGACGCTATCAACGAGTACTTCGAGATCGAAAAGAACGTACATTGAGTTCCGATAAGAGTAGAAATAAGTGAAGATTCTTGGCGGTGAGTTTGCGAGGGACGGCAAAGTGTTTTACACTTTGAAGCGAGGCGATGCATGGCAACTGTTACGACAGGTTATGAGCATGTGGTTCTGAACGAGGATAACGTTCCGATCATCAAGGGGACTACGATGAAAGTCACCGAGCTTGTTCAGGAGACAATTGCCTACGGCTGGAGTCCCGAGGAGTTGAAATTTCAGCATCCTTATCTTTCTATGGGACAGATTTATTCTGCACTCGCATACTACGCTGATCATCAAGACGAATTGCGCCAGGATATCGATCAGCGGGTTGCAAAAGCGGATGAGGCACGTCGGAAAAATGGCGTCAACTGACGCCTCCCGGTAAAAGCTCGCAATAGGATGCCCGTTCCACTTTACATGGATATTCACGTTCCCCGAGCAATCGCATTAGGTCTTCGTCTACGTGGAGTTGATGTGATTCTTGCTCAGGAAAACGATGCACCGGAGCTATCAGATCCAGAACTCTTGAATCGAAGTACATCTATGGGGCGGGCATTATTCACGTTCGATGATGATCTTCTTGGAGTGGCCAGCGATCGGATTCGTCAGAAGATTCCATTTGCCGGTCTCATTTTTGCCCATCCTTGGAGAATTACGATAGGAAGTTGCGTTGAAGACTTGGAATTAATATCCAAAGTGTACGAAGCAAAAAATCTCATGAACTGCGTCGTCTTCTTGCCCTTATGAAATAAACAGAGTCTCGCTGATTCGAGTCCATTACGGCTCACTCCTACCCATACATTACTTCAGCAAGCGACTCACTTGAATTACCATTGAATCTTGAGCGTCTACTTCTTGCGCCTTCCCCAGGAGTGCTTTGGCCTCTTCAGTTTGTCCAAGATCGTGCAGGCAGGCAGCGGCCAGTGCAAGTAAGTACGCCTCTCGCGGCGCGATGGCGAGCGCTTTATTGAAGTATTCGATCGCTTTCCTGGTGTTGCCACTTCTGGCCTGTGCTTCTCCTGCTTGAGCGTATGCTTTCCAATACTTCGGGTCCATTCGCATTGCAGATTCAAAGCAGCTCATCGCCTCTTCTAATTGATCGAGAGCCAGTAAATTGATTCCTTTATTTGATTGCGCTTCCGCCCAATCCGGTCGGAGTAAAATCGCGCGATTGCATGTGCGAATCCCTTCTTCGAAACGCTTCAACCGATAATAAACGCTCCCTAAGTTCGCCCACGCTTCCGGATAATCCGGTCTGATGGTTACGGCTTTTTCAATGTGCACAGCGGCTTCTTCAAAATTTTTCAGATTTCCAAGACAGACTCCAATATTGTTGTATGCCTCCGCATCTTTAGCATCAATCTTAATTACTTCTTCAAACCACCGAATTGCTTCCTGATATTTTCCAAGCTCCATAAAAGAAAACCCTTGCAGCAGTTGTCGATTCTTTTCATCAATAGGAGGGATGCCGACGGATACTTTTTTCGGCTGGTCACCGGTAATTTCGAGCAGCGCTTCCTCCAGTTTTGCAAAGGAGGCGTACCTGTGGGCCGGATCTTTCATTAAGCAGCGATTCACGATCTCTTCGAACTGCGGTGTGAGATCAGGATTCAAACTTCTAACCGGAGGAGGTACAACTCTGACGTGCTGTTGGAATATTTGGTGTCCGTGAAACGGCCGTTGTCCGGTCAGCATTTCGAAAAGAACGATGCCGAATGAATAAATATCTGCTCTGATGTCCACGCCTGGCTGATCGAGAATGGCTTCCGGGGCAAGGTAAGCAGGGGTTCCTACGCACACGCCCGCGCCGGTAGCATATTGATTTGAAAGCGTTAAGGTTTCATCGGGACCGAACGGTACACCCGAACGGCGGCTATGCGCTTCTGCAAATTCTGCTTGAATCTTGCTGAGTCCAAAATCTGTAATCTTTACCACTCCGTCATGACTGATCATGATATTTCCCGGCTTAACATCCCGGTGAAGCAGTCCATGGTTTTCGTATGCATAACGAATTCCGCTGCAAAATTGCAAAGCCACATCCAGAACTTCCTTCACGCCCATTCTTTTTTGTGAAAGATGCTCTGCAAGAGACATTCCATCTACGAATTCCAGCCAGATATAAGGCTTTGCTTCAATCTGTTGAACCACCATCGCGTGAACAAGATTTGGATGCTTGCCAAGGCGCACCCAATTCAATGCCTCTCGCTCGAATCGTTGAATGGCGTTCGTATCCCACAGATAGCGGGCTTGAAACGTCTTGAATGCCATCCTGAGAATGATGTTGTCCTTTAAACTTTCCAGGTCTTCCGCAATATAGACAAGCCCCATACCCCCTTTACACACATCCAAAATCAAGTATTTTTTCCCGAAGATTTCTCCCGGAGAATGCTCACCCGGATCTATTTTGGGTTCATGCTGAACAACGTGAATGTTACTTTCGGTTATGGCGCTGTCATTTTCGGATATATCGGTTCGATCGGGTGCGGTTTCCGATCCCTCCCATGCCTTCGTGACAAACCACGTTTCACAATTATGCAATTGGCCATAGCTGTCGACAAAGCCGGCTATCACGAGCGGAGCATTGTCTAATGATGGACCGTCCAGAAAGCGGAACTGCCGCTTTGCAAGTCCTTTTGTATTGGATCGGAAAAGCGTGCTTTTGATTTGATGCAGTCTGGAAATATCATTCAATTCAATTGCAATGCAATAATATTCCCAGTTTGGTCCAACATCGCCATCGCTCAAAAGGCTTTCAAAAAGTAAATTACGGCCCAGGATACGGAGGAGAATCCTGTAAGCACTGTAACCATATGCCCCGCCTCCCAGTTCCTCTATATTGAACAAGACTCCGAGTTTCGCCATGCCAGATTCTTAAGAACACTTTACTACTAAATACGATTTGCACGCATGCGGCCCGGAGATGGAAAGATTCTTCGATATGACCGAATTTATTGAGGATTCTCGAACATTCCACCGCAATTTAAGTGCAGGATCATCCCGGCATTTGCTGCAAGAACAGTTTTTTCAGCGCATTGGATACAAATCCAACAATAACATGAGTTACATTTCATTGCAGTTCCCAGGAAATCCATTCCACAAAATGATCTGATCGCTTTCCTGATCACCTTTGAATAAATCCGATTGAAACTATGTGCATTCCCCGGTAACCTATAGTCTAAGAGAGGGGGCGATGCACGAAGCGGCTGGTGCGAGAATATTTTCTCTGCGCAATGGTTCCGAACGTTCCTGGGCCAGCGTTCGCATTGATTCTCATTTTTAGGGCAATATGGATTTGGAACGACCTGAGAAATTCCAAACGCTTTGAGAAACCCAGGCGGTCGCAGGAGTTCTTGATTTAAGCGACTGGAGTTTTGAAAGGGAAGAGTATTGTTTAGATATCCGGGCCGCGCTTATCGTAATAGGACTTCGTGTGGTGCGGAAAAGTGAGAAAGAAGTCGAGAGATCAAAATAAGTCTAGGAAGGCAAAGAGGTCAATGAATTGAGGAATAAGCCGCCACACAGGTCCTGGTTGAACTTAGCGCCGTCGATATGGATTTGGCATTGTGGGTCGGTGAGTAATTGAGAATGCGATGGTGGCAGACAATTCCGGAAGGTTGGAGTGATCTGGCAAAGTGAATGACTTGCTGGGAATGAAAGCGGAGAGTTTTGAGCGTTTTGTTGATGTTTTGGATAGACCACAAGCATGGCAAAGCTGCAACGGCTTTGCGTGAATTTTAAGATAATCAAACAACGAGTGGGCGGTGATCATGGTGGCCTAGTTTCACAAACTTTGATTCTGGGAATTTCACCGATGTATTGCATCGGGCTTTTACAATGAGGACAGGCAAGAGTGCGCGGATAGGCCAAAGTTATTTGATTTTTCTCTTTTTGCGTTTTGGCTAATCCGACGATTTGTTTTGCTTTTTGTAGAAGATCGCTGCGACGTGTAGAAAACAATCCGTAGGTTCGCACTTTGATAAACCGATGCGGAAGGACATGCTGCAGAAAACGGTGGATGAATTGATGGACAGTAAGAACGGCGGTGCGTTCCTGTTTGGTTTTTGAATCCTTGAATAGGAAAGTGACGTTTCCCCCTTGTAGTTTAATGATCCTGCGATTGCTGATAGCAACTCGAAAGATGTAAGGAGCAAGATATCGAAGCGCGGCCTGTCCGGAGCCAACTGCTAGAACATCAACGACCCACCGCTTCTTAGGTAAGCGGACATTGACATGCAGCTTTGCTTTCTTGAGTGCGTGCAAGAATTTTCCGGCAAAGACATCAGAGAGTGCTCGTTGTGCCACCAGATATGGATAGCGAAGCCGGTGCCAGTGCTTTCCATCGCTGGAAAGGGCTCCACCGGTAACGAGCATATGAACGTGCGGATGGTAGCCCAGATCGCGCGTCCAGGTCTGCAAAACGCTCAAGATGCCAACCATCAAGACGCCAGGGACTTTCCATCAATTCGAGCACTGTATTTGCTGCGCTCTTGATCAGAATGTTGTAAACCGTTTTTTGGTGACTGCGAGCCAGTTGGCGAAGTTCTGCTGGTAAGGTAAAGGTCACCAGAAAGTACGGGACATTTAGCAGCAGTTGTTGCTGCTTTTCTACCCATGCATCGGATTGTTCGTTTTGACAGCGCGGACAATAACGGCTTTTGCAAGAGTGATAGCTATAGCAATCCTTATTGCACTTGCTGCAGTAGTAAACATGACCTCCGAGTGCGGCCGTTCGACAGGATTCGATGGCAGCCATCGCCTTCTTATGCGAAGGCAACATCTTCGCGCCAAACCTGGCACGATACGAAGGTCCGTGGAGCCGGAAGATCTCGGCCAGCGTGATCTTGTCCTACAGGCCCTCCATAAGTTTATCGATGATTTTGCGCGCATTCTGTTGCGAAATCTCCGTCAGGTGCGTATAAACGGCAGTAGTCTTGGGCGAGGTGTGTCCCAGATATTCCTGTATCTGACGCAGGTGTACTCCCGCTTCCAATAAGTGGGTCGCGTAGGAATGCCGCAACGTATCAACATAATGCTCATCCATTGTCATTTGGCCGAATCTATTATCGGTACCATCCTGTTTTCGGCCAGGAAGTCGAAATCCTACACCGATTTC
>JAKEFK010000190.1 GCA_022616075.1 bacterium | reverse complement strand
GCTGATTGTCGTCGAGGACTCAGGGCAATTCCTGACCCGTTATCCTGCGATAGATCTCGCGATATTTGCGGGAGGTTTCCTGGATCACTTCTGGAGGCAGGTCAGGGCAGGGAGGCTGCTTATTCCACCGGATTTTTTCCAGATAATCGCGGACATATTGTTTATCGAGGCTCTTTTGCCCGCGGCCCGGCTGGTAATCATCTTTTGGCCAAAACCGGGAGGAATCGGGAGTCAAGACTTCATCGCATAAGATGATTTTGCCCTCATAGATACCGAATTCGAACTTCGTGTCGGCAATGATAATTCCCTGCTGCAATGCATGATCGGATGCGCGCTTATAAATATGGAGGGTCAAATCGCGCAGAGCATGAGCTTGCTTTTCATCAAGAATGGATACAACTTGTTCGAAGCCGATATTGATATCGTGCCCTGTTTCCGCCTTGGTTGCTGGAGTGAAAATCGGCTCAGGCAGGGCATCAGACTCCCGTAGTCCGGCCGGCAAACGGATTCCGCAAACGGCTCCCGTTTCCCGGTATTCTTTCCATCCGGATCCCGAGAGATAACCTCGCGCCACGCATTCGACAGGAAACATTTTCGCTTTCTTCACAATCATAGCCCGGCCCTGCAGCTCCGGGTACTTTTGAAGCCGCTCGGGAAACTCCTTGAAGTCAGCAGTAATCACGTGATTGTTGACGATTTCGTTTAGGTAATGAAACCAAAACAAAGAAATCTGGGTTAATACTTTTCCTTTGTCTGGTATTGGATTGGGTAACACATAGTCGAACGCGGAAATTCGATCGGATGCGATGAACAGTAAGGAATCGTCCAGATCGTAGATGTCTCGAACTTTTCCGCGACCTTTTAAGGGATATTCGGATATGGATGTTTCAACAACCGTGCTCATAAATGGGTCTCCTTTTGGTAGGGGCGGGGCTTGTCCCCGCCCGTAAACGGGCGACCACTAGGGTCGCCCCTACGAGTGAGAATGGAAAGTATAATCGGTGAGAGTCGAATCGCAAAGAAAAATGGCTGATTCTTACCGGGATGATCCGGATGTGGAATTGATGCTTCGTGTTGTCAAGGGAGATCGCCCTTCCTTTGAGCTTCTCGTAACGAAATATCAAAAGACCGTTCTCAACACAGCTTTTCGCTACACCGGAAATCCGGCCGTTGCGGAAGAACTGGCTCAAGATGTTTTTGTTCGCGTCTATCGCGCCGCGCCCGCATACAAACCGGAGGCGCGTTTTTCTACATGGCTTTTTACAATTGTCAGAAATGTTTGTTCAAATTACCGCAGCCGTGAGGGCAGATTGGACCAACATATGGACTCTGAGATCGATCCATCTTTTTTCACGAATCCTAAAGAGAGCCCGGAAGAAGATATGATTCGGACGGAGCGGAAGAAGAAGATCCGGGATGCGATCCGGCACCTTCCGGAGTCGTTAAGATTGCCTTTAATCTTGCATCAATTTAATCACCTGTCTTACGATCAGGTTGCGGAAGTTCTTGAAATCTCCCTTGGCGCCGTAAAGGTCCGGATCCATCGCGCCCGACTGGCGTTAATGGAGCAGTTGAAGGAGTTTGTGTAACAAATGAATTTTTACGGGGGTTCATCTACTTGAGCGATAGGAATTCTCAAATGCCGCATTTAGAAGTGGAACTTTCGGCGTACGTGTCTGATGAGCTTGAAGAGTTTGAACGAAAAAGGGTGGAAGAGCATATTGCTTCGTGCAGGAAATGCATGGACGAATTGCAGCGGTTGCAAAGACTGGATGCGCTTCTGGTGGAAGAAGAACTCGAGCCCGATCCGGAATTCTTGGACGGCGTGCTGTGGCGCATTGATCAGTCGCGGACGGGACGTCCGCGCTACAAACGGATCGTGCTTTTTCTTGCTGCCGCCATCGTTGCCTTCTTTGCATTTTTACTCTCCCTTCAAAAACAAGCACCGGAGCCTCCACCGGTCGCGGATAAACCGCCCGTGAAAGAGTCGCCGCAAACTCCGAAGTCCGTTACTCCTGCGCCGTCTCCTAAGCCGGAGCCGGTGGAGGATCCGGAACTGATCGCGTATCTGGATGATCTGGAGAACATGGAGTTGATTCGAGAGATGGAAAACCTGGACAATCTCAATCTAGCCATTGTGATGGCGGCTACTGAGGAGACGGAATGAAATTCGTGGCCGGTCTGCTCTTGGTTTGTTTGCTGTCCGGATTTGTATTCGCGGAAGAGGTCGTACGGGATGAAAAGTGGCAGTCAAATTTCAAGAAGTGGCAGAAGCTACCTCAGGAACGCAAAGATCAATTAAAACGAAGCTTCTCTGAGCTTCAAAAGATGACACCCGAACAGCGAAAAGAATTCTTTCAGATGGCGAAACGGTTCCACAATTTACCGGCAGAGAGAAAGGAAAATCTTCGCAAAAAATTCGAGTTCTTACAGAGTCTTTCGCGTGAGCAGCGTGAGGCAATCCGGAAATTTGTCCGTTTTTATCATCGACTTCCTTTTCGAAAGAAGAGAATGTTCAACCAGAGATTGCTTCGCATGAGAAATCTTCCGCCGGAACAGCGCGAATTGGAGCTTCAAAAATCTCCCATCTGGCCGAGACTGAATGAAGCCCAACGCGATGCATTGAGGGAATTTTTGTTTCACCGCAGAGATCGCAGAGAACGCAGAGTGGATTAAATTCTTTTTTAATCAGCGCTCTCAGCGTCCTCTGCGGTGAAATTCAGATCACAAAGAATTTTATGAAGTAAACGGCGCACGCTAAGTAAAAAATGCGTTTGGCGACCGCAGGATGCTTTGATTTCAGCCAGTTCCATGGCAGCGCGGCAGCGATCATCAAGCCCATCAGGCCAAAACTAACCGCAAAAGCGGGAGCAAATGTGAAAACCTTGCCAACATCTTTGGAAAGGTGATGCGGCATGAAGGAAGCACCGTAAACAAGCACCAGATGCAAACCGTAGACTAAAAGTGATTCCTGCCCTACTTTGTTCAGGATCGACTTTTCAGGCTTTTGTTTCTGCTCATAGTACCAGATGCAGGCAAGTGTGAAGAGAATAAATCCGATCTTCATCATGAAATGACGCGGGCTGGAACGCGCCGGATCCACATACTTGTAGTATTGCCACGGCGCATAAAAGAGGATAAACGCTCCGATAAATAGAATGATCCCGGTGATCGCAAGCACCGCAAAAAGGCGTTTCTCTTTGTCTGTATTTTGCACCCGCAGATAGATCCAGCAAAGACAGGTTCCGGCAAACGAGTAAGCTGCCCACGGAAAAAGGGGGAACAAAGCGCCATGCAATGCATTGATATAGTCCGAAAGGGGAAACGGGAAATACAGGCGCGGATCGACGTAGTAGACAAAGGGAGTCACAAAAACAATGATCAGAGCAAGAATCAGCAGGCTGAAGACGACAAGCTTTTGATTTCGCAAAATCACGCACAGGAGCAGTGAAAAGAGAAGGGACAGCGCAATTAATTGCAGCACATCGCAGCGAAGGAAATAATAAATTGTTTCCCGTGTGGAATGCAGGAGTGTTTGAAATGACCAGGCGGGCAGATGAAGCCAGTAGGCAACTGCGAGAACGAAAAGCAGCCTACGAACTTGCATCCAGAATGGCTTTTCAAAACGGAGAAAGCTATCCCATTTTCGTTCCAAACCCAGAGCAAATGCGAAGCCGGAAATGAAAATAAAGGAAGGAGCGATCATTCCATGAAGCAAATCCAGATAGTGGAACTGTTTCGTTGGCCGCAGGGCAGGGAGAATAGTGGAATTGAAAACGTGCCCTTCGATCATGACCAGGACAGCGAGCCCGCGGAACATGTCTATAAATAGCAGGCGCCTGGTGGTCCCTCCCGCAGGAGGGCTGGTGCTCATAATGTATGCAACAGTTCTTCCGGATGTTTTGCTGCGCTCACTTTGCCGTAGACCTGATCAATCTTCCCGTGAGGATCGATGACATACGTGATCCGTTTTGCGTATTCCGCATCAAGCGATTCACAGGCTCCATAAGCCATCCCAATCTGGCGAGAGGTATCGCATAAAAGCGGATAAGGGAATGTGAACTTCTTTGCAAATGCAGCGTTATCTTCTACGGTATCGAAACTCACACCCAGAATCTGAACATTCTTTTTTTCAAAATCTTCAATTTTGTCCCGGAACCCGGTTCCTTCAGCGGTTCATCCAGCGGTGTCCGCTTTGGGATAGAACCACAGGACTACTTTTTTCCCACGAAAATCGGATAAAGACGTTTCTTTCCCGGTATGATCCTGCACCGTGAAATCGGGAGCTTTTTGGCCGACTTCCAATAATTTCATGGCATCCTCCACTAGTCACTAGTCACTTTACACTATAAGCTGGCACATCGAAACCATTTGCATGTATTATTGATTCTGTTTGTAATGGCGACTTCAGTCGCTATTTGTATAGTGATAAATTCGTCACTACGAACAGTAACTAATTGGAAGGTCAAGAAATAATGAAACGTACACTCTTTTTTGTTCTATTTTGCGTTGCCTGGACGTTACTGGCGTCCGCAGGTGAAACCAAGAAACTGGAGAGGATTTACGATCGCGACGGCGATCGAATTTTCGAGAATCTGCGGGAGCGAATGCAAAAAGCAAAATCACATGAACTTTTACCTGTTGTGATCTTGTACAGAGAAGAGACACCGGTTGCCGGCACTTTTGCTGCCCGTCTCAATCATATCCGGCCTGAAAAAATCAAGTATTCTTACCGCAACATACCGGCCGTTTCCTTGTCCATGACTGCGAGTCAAATAGAAGTAGCAAAGACGGATCCATGGGTTAAGCATATTGAACTTGATTCGAGAGTGAAAGCTACGATGGATACCGCGCGTGATTCATTTGGTGTCGACGCGATCAAATCACAATTTGGTTATACCGGCAATGCAGACGGAATCAAAGGGAATTACAGCAAGAACGACATTGTCGTTGCAGTACTGGATACCGGAGTGGCGGACGATCATCCGGATCTAAAAGGCAAGGTGCTTTACTGGAATGATTACGTCAACGGCCGATCCAAACCTTACGATGATAACAGTCACGGTACGCTTGTTTCGGGAATCGTTTTGGGCTCAGGCAAGGGCAAGAAGAAATACGCGGGTGTTGCCCCGCAGGCAGCCCTGGTATCGATAAAAGTGCTGGACAGCCAAGGGAGTGGATTTATTTCCGATGTGATTGCCGGCATTGATGAGGTGATTGATCGCAGGGTGGAGTTTAACATTCGCGTTCTAAATCTGAGTCTCGCCATTCCGGGCAGTTCCGCAGGAGACGACGCAACCTCCGAGGTAGCCAACCGGGCAGTATCATCGGGTATCGTGGTAGTCGTAGCTGCCGGCAACGATGGTCCGGATAGTGAAACGATTGGTTCACCTTCTGCCGCGACAAAAGTAATTACAGTGGGTGCAGGCTCCGATCTTGGAGAACGCGGATTCGCTCTTGCAGCATTCTCCAGTCGCGGTCCGACAGCCGATGGTCGAACAAAACCCGATCTCTGGGGCCCCGGCGTCCGGATTCATACTACTTACTACAAGGGTGGTGGTTATCGTGGATTTAACGGCACAAGCTTTTCGTCTCCTTTTGTCGCAGGAGTCGTGGCACTGATGCTGGAGGCCAACCCTGGGCTCAAACCGAGACGCATCAAGAGGATCCTGATTCGTGGCGCAGAGAACTGGGCGCCAGGCGCCAAGAATAATGAAGCGGGTGGTGGACGCTTACAGGCCTATGACGCCATCACGAAAGCCGCCGCGATTACCGAGGATTTGGATCCGCCTGATGTGCCAAAGGTCTTGTTCGTAAAAACTTCGATCGATACCAATCAAACACATTCTTACACTTTTAACGTGACGGACATCAAGCACCATATCGCGATTACAGCTGTCGTTTACAATTTCAATATTTCAGGAACGGGCCTTGTCATGGAATTAGTGTCACCAACCAACAGTGTCGTTGCTACGCAGAATAATTTTTCACGACAAGAAGCGATCACTTTTAAGCCTCTGATCACGGGTGTCTACACGATTCGTGTGACAGGACAGGGAGGATTTACTCCCTATTTGCTCGATATTTCCGCCGACCGCGATTAAGTTTCGCCTTTCACTTGACACCCTGTTGCAGCAGACCTATTTTATGAATTGAGTCCCCTCTTAATAGGCCTAACTAGGGCTTCGGAGCAATCCGAAGCCCTATTTTTTTGCGCGCTCATTAATGCTATAGTTTTCGCTTATTCACCGCAGAGTACGCAGAGACCGCCAAGTAAAATTTATGAGTTGTTTTTCCTCAGCGTCCTCTGCGTACTCTGCGGTGAAATTTTCCAAAAAATGCCGGGATAGCTCAGTCGGTAGAGCGAAGGACTGAAAATCCTTGCGTCGGCGGTTCGATTCCGTCTCCCGGCACTCTGCTCAACATCTACTTTTTGCGCTTTTGCTTATTGCGTTTTTTTAGCCAATTCTGCAGAGAACGCTGGCTTTCACCGGATGTTTTTCCGAGTAACAATCCTTCAATGCTTAGATCTTCATCGAGGTCTGGCCAGTGAATGCCTTGGCCATTGCCGATTATTTCCAAATGGTTGCGTTCTTTAGGAGAGCCGTGAACCAGCCGAGGATACCAGGCCAGAGGCACAGAAATGGTTCGTCCATCCGTAAGGTCAACGATTAATGAATCATCACTTAAAGACACACTTTTCGCCCTTGCGAGCTGAATCTCATTCAACAAAGTACTCATTCCAACCTCGAAGCAAAATGTCTTCCTTTTCCTCAACGAGTCTTTGAACTCGTGTTATTTCCGCCCGACTGAATCCTCCCCTGCGTTCAAGCCTTACCGGATCGAGCCAAAATTTCGCTATTTTGCTTTCTCGTTGCACGTGAACATGGGCAAGGTTCGTCTCGATCATTAGCATAAAAGAAAAGCCGATATGGTCCATCTCGAAGAATGGTCGGCATCATGGACAATGTAATTCATCTCGATCAAGGGTGTCAAACAAAGAGACGTTGCAGGGAATAACAAACAAGTTCAGATATAATGTTGCCCATTGATTGGTGCGGTTTCTTCCAGAACTCAGATGATTCGCCTTAAGTATTTTTGCGTTTACACTTTGCTTTTACTTGCAGCTTGTTCCTCTGATCCAAAAAAGTCGATTGATATACCGGTTGGTTTTTACGGACCGCTGAGCGGCAATATGGCTTCTTTTGGGAACACGGTTCGAAGAGGGATTGAATTGGGAATCGAAGAGATCAATCGTGACGGTTTGAAAGGGAAGCGATTGCGGTTATTTGTGGAAGATGACCGGGGGAATCCTGAAGAAGCGCAGAGCGCGGTGAGCAGATTGATTACGCGGGACCGTGTTGTTGCGATTCTGGGCGATCCTTCTTCTTCCAGCTGTTTGGCCGGCGCGCCTGTTTGTCAACAACACCGAATTCCCATGATTACGCCCACCGCAACGAACATTAAAGTCACGCAATGCGGCGATTTTATTTTTCGTGTTTGCTGGATCGATCCCTTTCAAGGTGAAATCATGGGGCGCTTTGCCGCTGAACATCTAAAAGCAAAAACCGTGGCGGCGCTCTTTGACGTTGGCAGTGATTACTCCACAGGTCTAGCCGAAGTTTTCAAAGCCACGGCAGAAAAATTGGGAGCTCGGATGGTAGCATGGGAATCCTTTAGCGCCGGGGATACAAATTTTTCCGCGCAATTGACGAACATCCAAAAAGCAAATCCTGACATTCTCTTTCTGCCGGTCTATTACAACGAAACCGGTTTGATTTTGCGCCAGCTCCGCGCGGCCGGTTCGAAGATCACCGTCCTCGGATCGGATGGATGGGATTCGCCGCAGCTGTGGGATATCGGTGGTGAGGCGCTCAACGGTTCTTATTTTGTCACGCATTTTTTGCCATCAGATCCAGCTCCTGAGGTGCAGCACTTTGTTGCCGCTTTTGGAAAACGCTATGAAGGAAATCCATCCATGGGGGAAGCGCTCGGCTATGATGCGGTTAGAATTCTGGCCGATGCAATGATGCGATCTTCCTTTACTGAACCGGAGAAGATTCGCGATGCGCTGGCAGGAACCAAAAATTTTGAAGGCGTAACCGGTAAAATTACAATAGATGCAAATCGAAATGCGCTCAAGCCGGCGATGCTCATAAAAATTGAAAATCAGAAACCTGTTCTTTTTCAAAAACTAATGCCGGCCGGCGGTGAATGATGAAAGCGGTTGTTTTAAAAGAGATTGGAACAGTTCAGTTGGAAGAGACTCCGGATCCTGTTTTGCAGGACCCTCAGGATGCGCTGGTGCGTGTCACGCTCGCGGGCATTTGCGGCTCGGATCTACACATTGTGCAGGGCCGAGATCCCGGGATTCGAATGGGAACGATCATGGGACACGAATTTGTCGGGATCGTGGAAGAAACCGGAAGCGCGGTGCAGGGCATGAAGCGCGGGGATCGAGTGTTGTCGCCGTTCAGCGTGAATTGCGGGAAATGTTTTTACTGCGAACGAAACATACCGGCGCGTTGTGTTCGCTCTTTCTGTTTCGGCTTTGTTTCAGAAGAGGGAAATGGTCTGGAAGGGTCTCAAGCCGAGCTTGTGCGCGTTCCTTTTGCTCCTTCTACACTATTAGCATTGCCTGCGAACCGAACAGATGGTTCTGCGCTGTCCGATAAAGACGCGCTTTTTCTTGGTGATATTTTTTCTACTGCTTATTCCACAGCCGAAGGGGGCGCGATTCAAAAGGGGGACACGGTTGTCGTTGTCGGATGCGGTCCAGTTGGACTTCTTTGCATCCTTGCTGCGAAACTTTTTGAGCCGGCAAATATTATCGCGGTGGATTCCATTGATTATCGTGTAGCAAAGGCGCGCGAGTTTGGCGCAATCACGGTAGATCCGAAACCGGAGAATGTGCTAAAGCTGGTGCAAGAGCTAACTGATGGAAGGGGAGCAGACGCTGTCCTGGAGGCTGTCGGTCATCCTTCTGCATTGGACCTGGCCATTCACGTTGTACGTCCTGCGGGAGTTGTATCCATCGCGGGCTATCACACACAAAGCACTTACCCCTTTCCGATTCAAAAGGCGTACACAAAGAATTTGACCCTCAAAATCGGCCGCTGCAGCGCTCGCAAATACATGCAAAAACTTTTGCCGCTGGTTTTGGGAAATCGGGTCCCTCTAACGAGCATTATCACGCACATTCTGCCTCTTTCCGATGCGGTTCATGGTTATGATTTGTTTGCGAAACGGCAGGACAACGCGATAAAAGTTTTGCTGAAGCCGTAGTGGGAGAGCATTTTTCATCCAACTTGTAGGCACATCTTCGGTAATCCAACGTGAATCCCCACGCGAAATTGTTATAGGTGTGAAAATGCTCTGCTTGCGTCCCAATATGCAGAGCATTTGCTCGACGACGATTTGCTCGTGCTGGTTCAGACTTCTTGAAGTAGGGAGTCTGTTCACTTCTATGGCAAATGCGCTGCCGTTACGGGTTATTTTCCAACAACCAGGCCTTCCGGGAAATAGCAGGCTGAAATTCAAACTGGATGCTCGCATCATAGGAACGAAGGGCTCTTTCCTGGTCTCCCTGAGCCAGGTAAAATTCAGCCAGGTTGTAATATGTCTCGCCATCTGCCAGTTCTTTCTCTACAGCCCGTTCCAATATTTCCCTGGCCTGTGTGATCCTGTTCTGTTGAAAATAAACAGACGCAAGTCCGTTGTAGGCCGCCGCAGAAGAATATTCCAGAGCGATTACTTTCTTGAATATTGCGCCGGCCTCCGTTAAGCGTTGCAACTTCAGCAAAATTTCTGCGTAACGCAAAAGCAGCAGCGGATTGGATGACTCCGCGCGAACAAGTTTCTGGTAAGCTTTTGCTTTTTCTTCAAGCGAACTGTCATGGATGGTCAGATTTGCGATTTGTCGTGCCACTTCAATTCGGTCCTTTGGATCGACTCCGCTGTTTTGCAACTTCTGACTGCCGGAGGTGACGTAGCCCAGGCTTTCGAGCTTCTCGCGATCTTCCTCTGACAACGCGGGGGCTGAAACAGCTGTCATCTTCCGTTCCAGAATCGTTTGAATTCTCGAACGGTACTGATCTACCGCCATTGTTCCAATCAGGTTTCTATCTTCTTTGGGATCCTGATCGAGGTTGTACAGCTCCGGTTTCGGGGCCTGTATGTATTTTCTATTGTTGTCCTGAATCGAAAACAGTGCGCTCCAGCCGAAATCGAGTGCCGGCGCGAGCGTTTCTGCATAGCTCTCAGCAGGCGGTAGGGTTTCTCTACGTAAGAGCGGTGCCAGCGAACGCCCATCTACTTTATTCGAAGCAGGCCACTTCATGAGCTCGAACACTGTCGGATAAATGTCTATCAAACGCACAACGTCGCCGCATCTCCGCGCCTCGAAGCCAGGCGCAGCAAGGAGCAGGGGCACGTGGAGAGTTGTGTTGTACACAAAGATGCTGTGGCTGACTTCTCCATGCTCCCCAAACGCTTCACCATGATCGGAGGTAAGTATTGTGAGAGTGTTTGCCAGTAAGTTACGGGCTCTCAAGAAATCAAAGAACAAGCCGAGCTGCTGGTCGACATACAGGACCTCCTGCAGATAGGGAGGATTTGTGGACCGGTCATGCGTCAGATAGGGATGATGCGGGTCGAAGAGATGCATCCAAACAAAGTATGGTTTTGCTCCGTTAGAAGAGAACCAGGACTGCGCACTGAGTCGAACTTGTTCGGCGCTCCTTTCCGCATACAGGAACGTCGTGCTTTCGTGAGCGGAGGAAAAAGTATCATCGTATGTCTGAAAACCTTGATTCAATCCAAATTGCGAAGCCACCGGGAACGCGCCCAGAAAAGCTGCAGTTGACATTCCTCTTTGCTGTGCTGTTTCAGCTAGCAAATGCAATTCCTGGGATGCGCGAAAAGTGCCGTTGTTTCGGACTCCATGCGCGGGGGGATAGAGACCGGTAAATAAGGAGGTGTGAGCCGGGAGCGTGATCGGAACCGGTGTGAACGCGCGATCAAACACAATGGATTGTGAAGCGAAGTTCTCAAAGAAGTTAGAACGCGCGCGATTTCCGTAAATGGACAAGGCATCGGCGCGCAACGTATCGATTGTCACAATTAGCACACTACGGATGGCCGGAAGGACAGTCGGAGGTTTTTCCTGTGGT
Source organism: bacterium (assembly GCA_022616075.1). Lineage (NCBI taxonomy): Bacteria > bacterium. Next base: position 5,893 of record JAKEFK010000190.1, on the reverse strand, counting down.
TTGCTGCAAAAGGATAGAAGGAGTGAAAGGAGGAGCATGCAGGCTGGAAGCCCGCGCTCCATAAGCCTGCGCTCCGTTAATCTTCGAAGGCGGGTCGGAGTGATTCCCGGTATTGTTCCGGTATTTGGGTCTTCCAATTTTCCCAGTGATGTCTCCAGTCTTTTTGCAAGCTTTCAAATCGTGGATCTATTTCCCACAACAACTGATAACAACTGTGAACAATGTGATTCTGGCCCTGCAATTTGGCCATGTCCAGAAGTTCGTAGACTTTTGGAATTGCAGGAGGACGCCGGAGCACTTTCTGTAGTTCGAAAATTTTGATGCGCACCCGCGGTAGCCACACATCCTGGTTATAATACAGGGCCTGTCTTTCTGCATCTTCTGCAAAACGCAAAGCTTCCGGTAGACGATTCAAATGCTCCATTTGATGAACGCATATCATTGGAGTGCCGATCATTAAATATGCGTAATCGGTTGCTTCAGACAATTGTTTCATTTCACGCTGAAGACTCTGCAGCTCTTGCTCCCTATGTTCAGCGCAGGCATGAAAAGCCTTTACTGACACTTTCAAGAATGCAAGTTCGGCAGAAAGCCGGTCTTCAGGAAGATTCATCAGCAGGGGCCAGTAGGGCAATGCGCGCTTCAGATCGTTCAAGCGCATAAAATAGAGCCCTTTCCTGAATTGCGCATCGGCTTCGCTATTCAGATCTCCAATTTCCTGGCTCTTTAAAGTCACTTGATCGAGCAATCGGAATCCGTCTTCGTAATGTCCCATCAAGTAATGGAGGTTTGCTTCAATCCGCAATAATTCCAGACGGCGTTTCTTTAATCCCCTTTCGGACGCAAGAGTGGAGGCGTGCCGCGCGATTTCCATCGCGTGCTCCAGGTGTCCCTGCACCATCGAAAGATGCGACTGATTTTCCAGAAAGTACGTAATACCGTGACTGTGATTGAGCTCTTCGTAAATTTTTCCAGCTTTTTCATTGAGACGATTGCCAAGCTCATAGTTAGCGAGCTTAAATTCCAGTTCCGCCTGGTTTACCGAACAGGCTGCGATGCTGATTGGATCTGCAGATTCCTGCGCAAGCGCGAACGCGCGGATCACTCTCTGTCTCGCGTCGTGCAGTTTCCCCAGCAAATGCTCAATCAAACTCATGTTGACCAGGCTCTCTATCATTCCGATGCGATGATCTTCTTTTTGCGCGAGAAGCAGCGCTTCCTGAAACGCCATCAGAGCATCTGTATACAAGGATTGTTCCAGCAAAATGATTCCTTTGCTGTTCAGCAGTTTCGATCTCTTCTCGTTTTCGGATTCTCCTTCGATCATAGCTAAAGCAGCATTCATGTGATGTAGAGCTTTGTCGTATTGCGAGAGTCGCCAGTAGATCCTTCCCACATTCTGGTGGCTTGCGCTGATCCCGGGCCTGTACTGCTGTCGCTCCGCCTCTTTCAAAGCCGATTCAGAAAGCGACAGCGCTTTAGTAAAGTTTTCCCGTTTGTAAAACACCCGGCTTAAGTGGTTCCATGCATCCACATGAACGGGAGCAGATTGTTCGTTGCCCGGCATCTGGAAGAGCAGCTCGTATGACTGCACCGCTTCATCCCATCGTCCCAGTGCTTCCAACGCCATTCCCTGTTGTGTATAAAGTTCAACCAGCATATCTTCTGTGAAAATATTTGACAGATCCTGCTGTTCCCGTTTCGAGTATTCAAAACACCGGTGGAAGTGATGGAAGGCATCCAGATAAGCGTGAATCTGCAAGGCTTTCTTTCCGGCAATCAGCGAATAGTAGCCGGCTTTTGCCGGTTCCTCGGCATTCTCAAAATGGTAGGCAAGATCTTCTGCATAAAGCTGCACTTCGTTTGCATGCAATTGTTCGAGTATTCCCGCGACATCCCGATGGTATTTTTTTCTGCGGACATGACCTATTTCATCGTAAATCACATCCCGGATCTTGTTGTGATGAAAGCAAAACTGTTCGATGGCCCGGTCGGTCTGTTCATGAATAAGCTGAATTCGCGTCAGATTCTCCAGCAGGTCGAGCAATTGTCCTTCGTTCTCACCGGTCAAACGAACCAGTGTTTCCAGGCTGAATTCTTTACCGATGATGGCAGCAAGTGAAAGAAGTTTTCGGGAGGGATCATCCAGCCGCTGAATACGGCGGTGGATGAGAGCACGAATCGAATACGGTAGGATGAATTTATCGGGAGTACGCAGCCGGATTTCGTCTTCAGCCCGGTTGAGATAGGCTTCGTCGATTAATAGTTTGAGCAGTTCCTCTACGTAAAACGGAATTCCTTCCGCTTCAGAGTAAATCCATTCCTGAAGTGCCTGCGACACCGGATACCCTCGAAAAATTTCACCAAGCATGAGACTTGTTTCTTCAAAGGAAAGCGGTTTTACCTCGATCTTATCGTAAAGATTCTCACGGCTCATGCTTTGCAGAATCGAAGGGATAATGGAATTCAAAGCCTCTTCTTCCCGAAGTGTAACAATCAGTAGAAGTTTTTCCTTGTGAATGTTTTTTGCCAGAAACTGCAGCAGGTTGAGCGTGGCTTCATCGCTCCAGTGGAGGTCTTCCAAAACAAGGACGGTCGGCAATTGACGGGATAGTCCCTGTAGCAAAAGAAAGATACTTTCCAGAATGAAGTATCGGTCCGTAGAAGAAGTGACCACCAGGGGAGTCTTTTCGAAACGGTCGAACTGAGGCACCAAATCGAGCAGCACCTTGCGGTACGCTTCGCCCAGCTCTTTATACACATTTACAGTGGCAGGATCTTTGGCCTCAAATCCTTTCTTCAAAGCGTCGCGAAGTGGTCCGTAGGAATGGACGATTGTTGCTTCGGTACATTCTCCCAGCAGGAAATGATAATCACTCGCGCGCTGTCTGCGAACGAAATGCTTGATCAGGCGGGATTTTCCGATACCCGCTTCGCCGGTCAAAAAGACCAGGCGTCCACGGCCGTTTCGACACTCGAAAAAGTGATGTTGTAAAAGATTCCACTGGTGCTGTCTGCCGATTAACGATGGGCACTGAACCGGGATTGGCCAATCTTTTCCATGAGAGTGCTTTTCCTTTGCGTTAATTTCGCGCGCGGAATGAATCGTATTTCTGCCCGCATGTTTGCTTGCATAAAGGGCGCGGTCAGCGGCTTCCAGTAAATCGCCGATGCTGCGAGTATCGTTGGGATAGATTGAATAGCCGATGCTGATGCTGAGGATGTCGAGGGATATCTCTTCTTTATTGGATAATGCGGCAACTTTCTGCAGCAACCGGCTGCACAATGTTCGCACGTACTCGTCATTTCCATTCCTTACGAGCGCTACAAATTCATCGCCTGCGTATCGAAATAACCAGCCACGATCCCGTAATTCCTCTTTCAACGTCGCCGCAACCTGAATGAGAACCTGGTCACCCACTGCGTGTCCCTGTGTGTCATTGATTTGTTTGAAATGATCCACATCCATGATCAGCAGCGCAAAAGGTATGTTTGCGTTGTCACTCTGGTTTTTCTGTTCTGATACGCAATGCCTGAAAAAGCGGCGGTTGTAGAGGCCTGTTAGATCATCGGTGTACAGAAGCGTACGTAGTTGTTCAATCTCGGAAGGAGCGCCGGGCTCCGGCGTGCGATCATGTGATCGCGGATTGTTAATAAACATTTATTGCCAGCGGAAAATTACAAAGATTATACATGATTTCAAGAGCGAGCTAGTAGGATAGCAAAGTAGCGCGGGCGTCCCGCCTGCGAGAATATGCAGGATACGCCGGCCAGAGGCCCGCGCTACTTTGTTTATAAAGTTTATAATTAGAAACTTATGCAATACAAAAGAATTCTGGAAAAGCTCAAAAGCGCGAACGGATCGACCATGCTGGGAAACATCGGCCAGAATGATCCCTGGCAAACGTTGATTGCTACGATCCTGAGTGCTCGCAGCCGGGATGAGACGACGGAAATCGTGGCGCGTGAATTGTTCACGCATTTTCCGGATTGCGAGAGTCTTGCAAAGGCGCGAGTTGCCAGAATCGAGAAGCTCGTGAAAAGAACGGGGTTTTACAAAACCAAAGCCAGGAGAATTATCGGGGTTTCCAAAATTCTCATGGAACGTTACGGTGGCCAGGTTCCCATGGATATGGAACGTTTGTTGGAACTCCCCGGCGTAGGCAGAAAAACCGCGTCCTGCGTTCTGGTGTATGCATTCGGTAAAGCCGCTATTCCTGTGGACACTCATGTGCACCGGATCAGCAACCGGCTCGGATGGGTAAAGACGAACACTCCGGAAAAGACGGAAGAAGCGTTGCGCAAGGGGATCGCAGAAAAAGATTGGATCGTGATTAACGATCTCCTGGTCTTTCATGGAAAGAATATTTGCAAGCCAATTCGTCCTTTATGTTCTGTCTGCAGCATTGAAAAGTACTGTGCTAAAATCATTAGCTTTCGGTAACGCGGGCGTCTCGCCCGCGGTACGAATGAGGTGAGAATGGGGCAGCATTTCGAAGAATTAAGGGACCGAATTGAAAAGAGAACGGCGCGCGTTGCCGTGATCGGCCTTGGTTATGTTGGTTTGCCGATGGCGATCGAATTTGCGAAAGCCGGATTTCCTGTTATTGGCATCGATAATGACCCCAATCGTGTCGCGCAGCTACAGGAAGGCAGGACCTACATTCTGGACGTTCAGGAACAGGAATTGAGCCAGGTTGCGCCCAGGTTGACGGCAACCAACAATTATCGCGCTTTGATTGAAGCGGAAATTGTGGTGATCTGCGTGCCGACGCCTCTCCGGAAAACAAAAGATCCCGACATGTCTTACATACTTGCTGCGACCGGCGAGATCGCGCGGTATCTCCACAAAGGTCAACTGATCATTCTGGAAAGCACGACTTACCCCGGCACAACCGAAGAAATCATTCTTCCGGAGCTCGAATCTACCGGTCTCAAAGTTGGGATCGAATTCTTTTTAGCTTTTTCACCCGAACGAATCGATCCGGGAAACGAAAACTACAATATTCGAAATACTCCCAAGATTGTCGGCGGTGTGTCGTTTCCGTGCGGTGAATTGACCGATTTGCTTTATCAGTCCATTGTAGAAAAAGTTGTGCGCGTTTCCACAGCGCGTTCCGCCGAGATGGTAAAGCTGCTGGAGAATACATTCCGCGCCATCAACATCGGCATGGTAAATGAAGTGGCGATCATGTGCGACAAACTCGGGATCGATACCTGGGAGGTGATCGATGCGGCCGCGACAAAGCCCTTCGGCTTCATGCCTTTCTATCCGGGTCCGGGACTGGGCGGCCATTGCATACCGATCGATCCCCATTATCTATCCTGGAAACTGAAAACGCTGAACTATTCCGCGAAATTTATAGAGCTGGCGGGTGAAATCAACTCCTCGATGCCGCATTACGTGATCGACAAAATCACAGCAGCGTTGAATGATTTCAGCAAAAGCATCAAGGGATCACGCATTTTGCTTTTGGGCGTGGCATACAAGAAAAACAGCAATGACTACCGCGAATCGCCTGCTCTTGATATCTGGAAGCTGCTTTATGAAAAGCAAGCAGAAGTTCTTTATCATGATCCCCATATCTCATCCGTGCGAATGGATTCGCAGGTGCTGACGACCGAGGAACTCGACGCGTCCCTGCTGGAAGGAGTCGATTGTACCGTGATCATCACAGACCATTCCTCCTACGATTGGCAATTCATTGTGGATCACTCGCGTTTGATCGTGGATACAAGGAATGCGACACGGAAAACAAAATCGGATAAGTGTCGTATCGTAAAACTCTGAGGAGTACTACTGACGTTGAACTTCTTGTTTTTTTAGAAGGATTTTCGCAAAAGGATATTAAACCGCAGAATATCGAACAAAGGAACTCCGAACCGCAGAAGT